>NZ_FOIZ01000001.1:2100000-2366996 GCF_900109295.1 Cognatiyoonia koreensis | reverse complement strand
CGATGGCGGAAGAGCCAGTTTTCGATGGCAGCAAACTAATAGCCGGTGGATTTACCGTCGAACTCGACATCAGCTGAAGTAGTCAATGTCCGCTTCGTCCGCAGACCTGACCTCCGCGTTTCCTGCGTCGTAGGTCCGGTCTGAGTCAGAAATGCTTGACGTTTGGGTCAATATTGCATGGCGCGGCCTTCTTATCTGATTCAGAAAATCCGGTTTATCGAGTCAAAGGTGCGCGACGTTCCACATTCCCTGTCACAAGCTGGCGTTGCCGTTCGCGGCTGACCTGGCCGTAGTTCGTGAGCGTAACCAATACGCCCGAGTGACCAAGGTTCTGCGATGCCGCAACGATCTCTGCTACAGATTCTGCCGTATCGACTGCATGGCGGGCAAGCATATGACGGAATGAGTGCGGTCCGTAGTTCGGTTGACCAGCAACATCAAAGGCTTCTCTGACGATTTTGCGGACAGGTTCGGTGGTTTTCCAGTGCCGCCGATCAAAGCCATTACGTTCAAAACCTGCGTTTGAGTTTGATAGCAACGCAGTGGAAGGGAACAACGGATCATCTGGGCCATAAAGTTCAACTTCGTCGAGATGCTCTATCCATTGCGCCAAGACATCCTCGGCGTCCTCAAACCCGCGTGCAAAGAAAGTATCGATGCGTTTGCCAAATTTTGTGGCGACTTCGCGCGGGTTCTGCGTCACAGACTTTTCTGCCAAATCGACGTGCTTAATCCGCAAAGACACTAACGCCGCGACCCGAATACCTGTCAGGCAAAGCAATGCGAACACGGCTTTATTACGAAGATCGATTGGCGTGGTTGTCGGCATAAGGGACAAAGTGCGTTTGGCCTGATTTACGCTTGGGGCAGGGCGCGGCGGTGCAGCGCGGGCTTCGGCTTCGTCCCGGCGGGATAGGTTGAAATAGTCTGCATCCTTTGGCTTGATACGGCTGCGAAAGCCATCTTGCTGGGAAAGCCATAGAACAAATTCTCGCAGGGTTGCCAGCGTGGCGCGCATTGTAGACTTGGCCAAAGGTTTGTTCCCGGCCCCTTTGGCTTGCCCCAAGTGCGTGCGGAACCCCATCGCCTGTTCGATATGAAACTGGGCGAAGTCTTTGCGTTGGTTCCAAACGTCAAAGCGTTCAAGTGCCGCCATTTCTCGATCCAGTGTCTTGTCTGACAGTTGGCGGGCGTACTTGCGATATTCCAGAAAGTGCCGCTTGATGCGTTCGTTTTTTTCAATAGGTGACTTAGACATTCTAGCCTCTTTTCAATGTTGGATTTTGGTGTCGAAACAGCGCGGGGCCGTTCTGCGATGAAGTGACAAATCAAGGGGGCAGATGCGTACCACTATAATGTTGTTTCATGCCGTTTGATTGTGAGGTCGAGTGTGCGGGCCAGTGACGTGACATTGGCTTTGGCCACCGGCTTAGACACGACAGTTTCGCAGATTGTGCAAAGCGCCGTTAGTGTGGCGCGATTGCCGATGATTGTGCAGTCCGCCATGTTTGCAGCGGCATGGCGTGGCCGTTTGCAAACGACACAATAGAATGTGTCTGGTTCGGTTGGCGACTTGCGCTTGCTGCGCTGGGCCTTGATGTAGTCGCGCAGATCGTCACCACGAATAAGCGTAGGCTGTGCTGCGTCCATCATCCGCAAACCGTTCTTGCCCCAATTGTGGATCGTATGATCAGAGACGCCAGCGATGTGCGCCGCCTCTTGGATTGTGTAAGATCGGAAAGCTTTGATGCGGTTAAGTTTGGCTTGCTTTGGCATGGCCTTACCCGCCGTTCCGCTGTTCGTTCAATTGCAGCCAATCATGAATAGCGGTCACCTTGATCAGGCGGCGGGTGCCGATCTTGAGGCTTTTGAGTTCGCCCGTTGCCAAGGCGGCGTAAAGCGTTGTCCGTCCCACGCCTGCAAGGCGCGCGGCTTCGTTTGGTGAGACTGCGATTGGCGATTGGGTTTTGTTAAAGTCCGTCATTGCTCATACCTTTCTGTACGTTTGCAAGCGGACGTTCGCGGATCAAAGCTGGTTCAAAACAGCCCGATAGTTACTGACCATTTATTGACCAGTACGAGTCTTAGACAGATATGATTTGATTGTTGAAAGCGACGGGACTTGTCCGCCGCGTGAACTCTGGAATAACACTTCGCGGATTGCCTTCGCTTCTTTGTTTAGCCCAGAATGCGCTAAGTTTTCTTCAATACGGCTTAAAATAAGCGGTTGTAACATTTCAGCATAAAGATTGGGCCGTCCATTAATGACGGCTTGGGGCGCGCCCGCAATGATCCTTGGGTCGGTTAATGCGGTTAGTTCATTGGTCCTGCTATCCAGTTCGACAACGTCCACAAGTTCGGCGGATTTTGCGCCTGCAATTGGTAGTTTGCCGACTGCGCTGATGATCAATCGAAAAGCTGATCTGGTCTCTTCGTTCAAGGCAGACTCAACAGCCCTAACGTCTAGTTCGCTTTGCAGGGTTGGATGAAAATAGAGCGCCAGATCACCGCCGGGTGTGTCAATTGCGCCAATCCGCCAAGTGTCGGCGTGGATGGGGGTCGATTTGCGTCGTTTGCACGCAAACACTGATGCAAGATGTGCGACCAGCCCGCCAATGTTTGGATCGATAGCTATAACGTCACTTTCATCTACGCTACAAAAGCCCACTTCACCGCAGTAAAACCCATAAGTTCCATCCCTAAAGATGACTTCCGCGTCGTGTGGGTCGCTACATGCATCGCACAAGATTGACTGCACTTTGCCAGTAACTTCAACCAATCCAGCGTCAATCAATGGGTAAAAACCATCTTGCTTTTCAAAGAAGGTTTTTGAAGTCCTGCCGCGCTGGGCGATGATCCTGGCAAGCGTTGCGATAGTGGTCAATTAAGCAGCCTCAATGACTTCCGCTTCCTTTTCTGGTGGTGCGATCAGATTCCAGCGTTCTAGCAGGCCGAACACGAATTGACGGTCGGTTTCGGTCTTGTTGGGCAGGGTGGTCGTGTTCGGCGCGCGTAGCGTGACCGTGAGGGTGCGGCGTCGTTTTTCTTCTGAAGCGGCAACCACAATGCGGATTGTCGCGCCCAAGATGTCCCAACCGCTTGCCGTCAATGGTGACGATGGACCAAAGCGGCGTTCAAGAAACCGATAGATGTTTTCGCCTTCGCCTTTGCGTTCAAACCGGGAAAAGCCGCCGCCGCTTGAAAAAAAATCAAGTGAAGAGACTTCGACCCGTTCAATCCCGTCCGCAGGTTCGGTTTCGAAAGCTGGCATGCTGCGAAGGTGACCTAGATGCACCTCGCGACGCGGGGTTTCAACGGGTATTTCGCTTTCTGGTGCAAAGTGATTTGCAAAGGCTTTTGCGTATTGATCCCGGACCTTTTTGCCGCCCTTCGCGCAGATTTCAATCACACGTTCTTGGGCGTTACAGGCAAGGCCAACTTCGACCACTTTGGGGACAATCTGGCGTTCAAGGGTGTTGGTCGGACCAAAGGCAAGTTCGCTTTCTGCGCGTTCTTCGACATAGATTGTCGCCTGCAAAATTTCGATCTCTTCGCCCGTAATGGGGTGCAAGCGGATTACCTTGAACCAGTCGGCTTCACGCTGGCGATGCGCGGGCAGTTCGAGGATTTCGATTGCTTCGGCTAAGAAACCTTCGCGGGCCTCAACGCTACCCAAAGCCCATGGCTTGCCATCATTTTCGAACTGAAACGCTGACCACTGTTTGCCCCCTGTTCGTTGGATCAGCGACGCTTGTGCTGAAACACGGTCGATCAAGTGGGGGTGTTCAACCGAAAGCATCAACAGAATGTCTTGGACGCCTTCAAAACCCTCAAGGTCGATGCTTTGCCCAGCGCAAACCTGTTCTGCACTCAATAGCCCGTTGTCGTTTGCCAAACTGGCAAGGTGGTCAATCTCGGCTTTCAAAACATCTTGCTTAAGGTCGGAAAGTTCGGCCAAAAGCCCGTTGATTGACTCCACCAATTCAGTCCCGCGACCAGTGCTAGTCCAGTCAAAGTCTTTACGTGTTTCGACGCCTTTGAAGTGGAAATACTTTTCAAGACGGTGCGAAGGGGACTTTCTAAGAAAACCGTTATATGACGCCATATGTTGTGCCTCTGAAATAAACTATCAGAGATATGGGGTCCGTGTGCGTTCGTTGCAAGTTTGGGTTGTTTTTACCTAATTTAATCAGCGTAAAGGTGCGCCTGTATTTCTGTGAATGCCTGCTTAATTTGCGGTATGCCCCCCAAGGCATGCTTTGCACCATTTGTGCCGCCATACCGAACACGCAAGAAATCGGTGATCTTGGTCAGCGCAAGTTCATCTACGCCATGTATTTCGTAAGCGTTCAGAACAGCTTCCAGAAATGAACGCATCTCGCCTTCGATTTCGGAAAGGCCGACGTCTTTGGCCTTGCTTACTCTCTCTGAGCGCTCCAACGGTTGCAGCGTGAAACGCACGTAGGCAAGCACGTCAAAAACGTCGCTGTTCGGCGCATCAATCAACAGTTTCATGTCTTCCAAACGGTCAGAGTCATAGCCGCGATCCGCAAGAACTTTGAAGAACTGCACGCGCGTTTCGGGATTGCTCCAGATTTCGCGCAGGTGATCTTCGTCCCGCACCAAATCCCCAAGGTCACCAAACAGCTGGTCCATGAACTCTTGGCCCGAGATCATCTTGCCATCATGGGAAAAATAGGTCGTCGTCGCGACATACTTGATTTGGCGTTCCTTACCGTCTGCAAGCTTCACAATGATCTTCGCTTCGGGTTCTGGACTCGGATCAGGTGGACCTTCCGGGCGCGAACCACCAGCGGGCGCGGGCCTCGGATTTGGTACGTCAGGCGGTAATGGTTCGCCATCCCACTCAGGATCGTTGAAGTGTTCATAAGCCTTTACGAAGTCGAACACCGTGAAGAAATCTTTGCCTTCAAACGTCCGCGTTCCCCGTCCAACAATCTGCTTAAACTCAATCATCGACTTCACAGGGCGCATCAGCACGATGTTACGGACGTTGCGGGCATCCACACCAGTCGATAGCTTTTGCGATGTCGTCAGGATCGTCGGGATGCTGCGTTCGTTATCCTGAAACTCGCGCAAATGCTGTTCGCCCAGCGCGCCATCATTGGCTGTGACACGTTCGCAATAATGCGGATCGTCGATGTCTTTGATCTGGTTGATGTAGTCGCGGACGGCGGCGGCGTGGTTTTGGGTGGCGCAGAACACTAGCGTTTTTTGGCGCGGGTTGATCTGATCCATGAACTCGTGGATGCGGCTTTGTTCGCGTTCGGGGATCACGATCTTCGCGTTGATCTCGGCCTCGGTGTAGACGTGATCAGGGTCAATCTCACCGCCAACCACTTCATCATCAGGATCATAGACGTATGTATCAATCGTGCTGGCCATTTGGCGGACTTTGAACGGGGTCAGGAAGCCGTCTTCGATCCCGTCGCGCAGGGCGTATGTGTAGACGGGTTCGCCGAAGTAGGAATAGGTGTCGGCGTTCACTTTACGCTTGGGCGTAGCGGTCAGGCCTAGCTGCACGGCGGGTTCGAAATACTCCAGGATTTTACGCCATGTGCTTTCGTCTTTCGCGCCGCCCCTGTGACATTCATCAATGATGATGAAGTCAAAGAAGTCTTCTTCGTACTCGCGAAAGTTAAATTCCTCTTCGCCGTTCTTGTTCTCGGTCATAAACGTCTGAAAGATCGTAAAGAATACGGACGCATTGCGGGGCATCTTGCCCTTTTTGCTGATTTCCTTGGGATTAATGCGGCTTAGGGCATCCGGCTCAAACGCGGAAAACGAGTTGTAGGCCTGATCGGCCAGAATGTTGCGGTCGGCAAGGAACAGAATGCGCGGGCGGCGGGTAGGTTCGCCCGAAAGGCTCCAGCGCGATTGGAACAGCTTCCACGCGATCTGGAACGCGATAGAGGTCTTGCCCGTACCTGTCGCTAGTGTCAGCAGGATGCGCTTTTCGCCGTCGGCCATCGCCTCTAGCACGGCATTCACTGCGCCCGCTTGATAGTAGCGCGGTTGCCATTTGCCGCCGTCGGTTTCGAACGGGACTTGGCCGAAACGGTCGCGCCATGCGTTGCCGGTGGGATAGCAGCGGTCCCATAACTCGGACGGGGGCGGTACGGCGTCCACCTCTTGTTCCGCGCCCGTGTGCATATCAATCTCGTGATAGCGCAGCCCGTTGGTGCAATAGGCAAAGCGGGCACCGATGCGGTTGGCATAGTCATAGGCTTGGCTGCGCCCGTCGGTATAGGGCAGGCTGGCCTTCTTGGCCTCCATCACCGCCATGACGTGGCCATTCATGCGCAGGACGTAATCCGCAGGCTTTGGCCCGTTCGTCTGACCGCCAGACATAATGCGACCGGGCCAGAGCATTTCTTCGCGATGCACCCGCGCGCCGTCGATCTTGGCGGGGCCTTCCCAGCCGTTGGCCGCCAAGTCAGGGTCGATCCGCATCGCGCGGGTGTCGGCCTCTGTTTCGCGGCTCAGGGGGGATTCATCAATCATGGGTTGAGGTTAGCCCTAAGTCAGTTCCCCCGCAAAGGCCTTTTGCAAGAGCGATTGGCGCAGGTCTGCGATATCGGTGAGTTTGGTGGCCCCGAAATTTTCCAATTCGCTTAGTTGGCTGCGCGCCACCTCAAGTTTTTCAACTAGCGCGCGTTGTTCAAAGAGAGGTGGGAAATCAAACAAAGCTTCTTTTGCTGCGCCAACATTGAAGTGCTTTTGCGCGGCCCCGACTGCTGCACCAGCAACGAGCTTCTTCCCATAGTCAGAGTTAAGAAGCAGGGCAAGAAAATGGGCGTCGAGCTTTGGACCCGTCTTGGCGATCACTAAGTCTGCGCAATTTGCATCCAAAAGATCATCAGGGATAACCGCACTTGTACCCGGATAACCGGTACGCACGATGGCCACATCTCCGGGAGAAAGCTTAGACTTGGCCAACTCTCCATGAAAACCTTGATCAATGTACTTCACATTTTCCAAGTCAATTCTGTACGGTCTGACGTTCTGTGATCTCAAAAACGGCACGCCTTGATCGACATACTTGGAAGCCATTGGCCCGACGTGACCAACAGTGATTTTCTCGCAGTATTCGGTAAGTTTGGCTCGCTCCCATTCACCAGACGGATTTGAAAGTAACGCAGTTACAGTTGCCTCAAACAACTCCCGCGCGTTTTGGAGGTTGGCTTCGGCGTTTTCTTTGGCGCGGGTCAGCCCCTCAAACGCCGCATCCAAAACCGCCACAATCCGCTTTTGCTCTTCGAGGGGTGGGATTGGAAATTCAATTGCCTTGATGGACTTAGAGGACAAGTGCTTCACGGTGGTGAATGAAGTGACGTCTTCAATGTCCTTCAGATATTTATTGACCCCATAATAAAGATAGCGGGGAAGCAGCGCGTCGGAAAATTCGCGAAGGCGACAAACCCGCTGGTTCAGTAGCGCGTCATCGCCCTGCCATTGATTGCAACGAAACTCACCGTCCATCCCGATCAAATAGTCACCGTTCTTAACGACGTAGTCCTCGTTAAAGGGCCCAACAAAACGCTTAGTGGTTGTTCCCGCCGTAATATCGCGAATCCTGATGATCGGCGTGCCTTCACTTTCGGAAAACTGTTTTGAGGCAAAGGCATAACCGTTCTGCACCTCAAGAACTTCCCCAAGCGGCTTAACCTCCCAGCCCGCCTTCACAGCATTCCCCTGATCTCTTCCAAGATCTTGGCGGTCTCCGCATCCCGCGCCAGCATGTCCTCAATAATCTCCACCGGTTCGCGTAGGGGGGCTTCCTCTGGCGCGTTGGGGTTCTTGACGGACATGTCAAACGTCTCCGCATCAATATCCCCGCGCTGCACTGTCCAGCTTTTGGGGCTGTCACCTCGCGTCTTTTGCAGCTCCACAAACTCGGCCAGTTCATCATCGCGCAGGGGGGATGATTTGCCCAAGGACCGTTCCGGGTCCAGCGCGTAGTACCACGTTTTATGCGTCTTGCGCCCTTTCTCAAAGAACAGCACGACGGTTTTCACCCCCGCCCCTTGGAACACCTTGGCGGGGCAGTCCAGCACCGTGTGCAGGTCGCAGGTCTCCAACAATTCACGCCGTAACGCCGCCGCGTCTCCATTGGATAGAAACGTGTTCTTGATCACCACAGCGGCCCGCCCGCCAGCCTTGAGTTTCCGGATAAAGTGCTGGATGAACAGATACCCCATCTCGCCCGATTTGATCGGAAAGTTCTGTTGAACCTCGGCCCGTTCCCCTGACCCGAACGGCGGATTGGCAAGGATCACGTCGTGCCGGTCCTTTTCCTGAATATCCATGACGTTTTCGTTCAGCGTATTGGTGCGCCGGATATTGGGGGCGGTGATCCCGTGCAGGATCATGTTCATGATGGCGATGATATAGGCGAGCGATTTCTTTTCCTGCCCGTAGAAGGTCTTGGTCTGGAGCGTGTTGAAGTCGGTCGCGGAAATTTCAGGTGTCAGCATGTGGGTGTAAGCCTCAACCAAGAACCCCGCAGAGCCGCAGGCCCCGTCATAGACCGTCTCGCCAATCTTGGGATCGATCACCTTGAGCATGGCGCGGATCAGCGGGCGCGGCGTGTAGTATTCGCCCCCGTTGCGCCCCGCGTTGCCCATGCGTTTGATGCGGGACTCGTAGAGGTCAGACAGTTCGTGCTTGGCCTCTTGGGTATTGAATTCCAGCCCGTCCACGATTTCGAGCACGTCGCGCAGGGAATAGCCCGAGCGGAACTTGTTTGTGATCTCGGAAAAGATCTCCCCGATTTTATATTCGATGGTGTCCGGGCTGGTTGCGTCTTCCCGGTACTTCTTGAGCGTCGGGAAGAGCGTTTGATTGACGAAGGTGATCAGGTCTTCGCCCGTCAGCACGTCCTTACGGTCGGTCCCGTCGTCATTCTTGGCCGACGCCCATGTTTTCCAGCGCATCGGGGTTGGCAGGGTAGGGGCATAGTCCTCGCCCGCCAGTTCCGCTTCGTCCTGCCGTTCCTGTTCGATGTCGTCGAGGTACTTGAGGAACAAAATCCACGACGTTTGTTCCGCGTAGTCCAGTTCAGATGCCAGCCCTTCTTCGTTGCGTAGTTCACGGTCGATGCTGTTGAAGGCGTTTTCAAACACGTGGGATTCCTTTGATTTTCTGCAAATTAGAGTTGCGCCTCAAGGATCACAACGCGAATATGCGGGTCGTTACGTGCCCATCGTCAACATGAGCATCATCGCTAAGTAAGCAAACGACAGTTTTGATCAGCGGAAACCGGCACCGTGAAGCATCCCGCTCAGGAATATCAATTTGGAAGCTCCAAAGCGAACCGCTATCCTAATTACGTTGAGAAACAATATTGAGCCTGTCTCGATCGATGCTGCAATTTGTAAAGATGGTCGCTAGTTGCCCAAACTGCCATCAATGATCACATGGCATTTCAGGGTGTCGTGATCCAAGGCTGTTGCCAGTTCGCGGTCCATCAATTTTAGCATCCGGCTTGATATCTCCACTAAATTTCATTTTTTTTTGGCGCAACTTCTTGCCTTGATTGACTAAATCTGGTCAATCTCTTGAAGGATTTGGGGTAACGATGACTATATTGAAAGATGCGAACAAGAACGCATGGTACATACTAATGACCATGCACGGCGAACAACTTGATGCTGAGATTGACTGGGAACTGCACGCGAGGAACCGCCAAACCTGGAATTCGTGGGCGTCGCAAGGTTTACAGCCCAAACAATGCAAACTAATTTCAGCAAGGAACCGCTTATCAGTCCATGATACCGGAAAAGTGGACTTGCCGCAGCTTCAAATTCAGTTCAACCGAGAGTGGCACAAGCGGAATGGTCCAGACTCGATCCCGCCGGCTATCCCTAATTCAGAAGAAGTCATAAATCTACGCAATGTAAGATTTAAGCATCATGTCGTATTTGATAAGTTCATAGTGCGCATACTTTCTTTCGCTAGGTCTGTTTTTGAAAAAACAGCAAATTTTGACCGCGCTTACTTCTGTGACCGTGCCCGCTTTTACGAAGTCAATTTTCAAGAAGAAACGTCGTTCTACCGCGCAAATTTCTTAGATCGTGCGGTCTTTGAAAGAGCGAACTTCCATAAAAACGTTTCTTTTCAGAATGTTACATTCGAAGCTGTAACAGTATTCAGCCGCGCCATATTCGGTGTTTCAGATAGGGATATCGCGTGCCGAGCTGATTTCAGCGGAACGAGGTTTGATGCCGTGAGTTTCTTCGACGGAGCAAAGTTCACGAGCCACTTCCCAGTTCTGAATGGAGCAAATCTTCATGAGATCACAACTTTTACAGCACACGAGTCCTACTGGCCCAAAGAACATACGGATTGGGAAATCCTGAAGTCTCGTCTGCGCAGAGCAAATGTGAATACAGATAAAGCTGCTCTCCAAGATGCATTTGAGGGTAAAATATCTGCAAGTAAATTGAGACACACAATGGCCCGGCAGTCTTTTCCGGAAAGCGAACACTTTTTCTACAGACGAGAATTAGCATTCTCAAAACATATCGGTTCTGTGACACAACGCATGTTACACTATGCCTTTGATTGGTTTTCTAGTTATGGAAATAGTATTGGAAGGCCGCTGTTTTACCTCGCAGTTTTATTTGCGCTTGGAGGTGGTATGCTATTCGCGGAATTGCTTGATTCGTATAGCACTCGTGATGCTGCGGCGCTGTCTCTAGCTACCAGTTTTTCAAACCTGCTTCCAATTTTTGGCTTCGGACGGACGTTCTTGAAAGAGGTTCTAGAAGCGCTGTCTCCAACCATGCAATTCGTATCAGGAATTCAGACGGTTGCGGCATTGCCCTTATTATTCTTTTTGGCTCTCGGTCTGCGAACGAGATTTCGGCTACGCTAACAACACGCAACGTAAGTTAAATAGTCTAATTTTCGCTCAAACCTGCCCAAACATCAGGGAGTAGCTCAGTTTAATTTCATAGACACGACGTTGCCGGGTTGGGAGTGCGAAGCGGTAGTGCTCGCCCATGCTTCCATCAATAACCGCCGTTTGTCGAACAAATCGCTACGAGCGTAGGCCGCTTCGGCTTTGTCTTTGATCCCATGTGCAAGTGCGGCTTCGATCACTTCGCGTGGAAAGCCTGTCGTTTCTCCAGCCCAATCGCGGAATGTGGATCGGAAACCGTGGACGGTGATGTTGTCGCGCTTCATACGGCGTAGGACGGCGGTCATACTCATGTCTGATATAGGCTTGCCGGGTTTGGCTTCGCTTTCGAACACCAGCGCGTTGGCGTCCCGGCGCGGGCCAAGAAGGGCAATTGCAGCTTTGCTCAAAGGAACGCGGTGTTCTTTGCCTGCTTTCATGCGCTGGGCGGGAATGGTCCACGTCGCATTTTCAAGATCGACTTCGCCCCAAATCATGCCACGCGTTTCGCCTGAACGTGCTGCCGTCAGAATCGTAAAGCCCAGCGCCTGTGCTGCAATGCCTGTGCGCGTGGACAGTTCTGTCATGAAGTCGGCAATGTCGGCATGGGGCAGGGCGGCGTGGTGTTTCACTGCGCGCACCTTCTTTGGCTTCGGCAATAGGTGGTCAAGATGTCCGCGCCAGCGCGCGGGGTTGTCGCCTGTGCGGATACCCAAGGCGGATGCGTAGTCGATCACTGCTTCGATGCGTTGACGGACGCGGTTGGCTGTTTCGGGCTTTTCGGACCAGATTGGGGTCAATGTGCTGATCACGTCCGCAGTTTCGATCTTGGATACTTGAACTTGTCCGATCTTTGGAAAGACGTAGCTTTCGAGTGTCGATGTCCATTGTGCAGCGTGTTTGGCGTTTTTCCAGCCGTGCCGTTTGTTTTCGATCAATTCAAGTGCTGCATCTTTGAACGTCTTTGGTTTGGCTTGTTTCTTTTTGGCTATCGGGTCTTCGCCGTTGGCAATCAATCGGCGGGCTTCGGTTGCGCGTTCGCGGGCCATGGCCAGCGTCACGTCTGGGTATGCGCCCAGCCCTAGGTCACGCCGCCGTCCTTGCACTTGATACCGTAGAATCCACGAACGTGTGCCTGACGGTTTGACGTAAAGAAAAAGACCGCGCCCATCCCCGTGCCGCCCCGGCTTCGCTGCTTTGACCTTTTGAGCGCTCAATAACATTTTGTTCCCACATTTGTTCCCACACTGATTTCAGATTTAAGGTGAACGGTTGCGAACTTCAATAGATGCATGCGAATTTACCTATCTGATATATATAAATAAAAATGGATATTGCCGAATTTTTGCGAACGTGTAAAAACAGGGGTTATACGGTTCCCCAGTCCGCCAAATCACCCTTATAGTGTGTTGAACTTATAGGGTAATTCCTCAAATTCAGAACATGGGTTCACACTGGTGTGTTGACCGAGCGCTACAAGGTGCCGAGTTTTCGCCTTTGGTGCCCATGTATTCGCTTGTCACGAATGATTGCTGTCTTTCCTGCCGGGTTCGGCCTTGACCGACTCGTGTTAGGAAAACCTTTGAATTGAAAAGTTTTGCGGCGTTTCCATTAATCCAGAGGCCGTTTGAACCCGCTCTACTGCCTGATGCAATAGCAATTGATGGCACGGATGGGTGCCGTCGGTCCGCGCCGTCAAGCAATTTGTGACGGTCCTGCACAAGGGTTTCGTCAGTATCGACGACCGACGATCAAAGCGATTGAATTCCCGACCAATGGTTTGAGTTGCGATCAACGCTGTCGCGTGAAAACGCAATTCATCTGTGCCGGTTGGATTGACGCCGATAGGCCGCAATGGCCTCTTCAGCTCAAATGCAAATATGCTGCCAGACAAAAAAGGCCCGGTCGCACGACCGGGCCCTTGTTTTCGGTGTTATGGCGGTATCAGCCTTTTAGCGATCCATCGCCGTGACCGGACAGGCCGCCGGAGACTTCTTCGGTCGATTCATCTGACAGTTCTTCTGGCAGGATCAGATTGAGCACGATGGCGATCAGGGCAGCTGGAAGCAGACCAGAGGTCATCAAGATGCGCAGCGTATCAGGCAAGTACTGAACTGCTTTCGGATCAAGCTGTAGGCCAAGGCCAATCGACAAGGCGATGGCAAAGATCACCATGTTCCGACGGTTCCAATTCACATCGGACAGCATCGAGATACCTGCCGCAACGACCATGCCGAACATGACAATCACACCACCACCCAGAACTTCGATTGGGATCGTGCGGATCAACGCGCCCACTTTTGGCATCAGACCACAAATGATCAGGAAGATCGCACCGATGGTCACGACATGACGGCTCATCACGCCGGTCATTGCAATCAGGCCCACGTTCTGGCTGAAGGACGTATTCGGCAGACCGCCAAAGATGCCAGCGATTGCTGTACCAACACCGTCGGCGTATGTTGCACCTTGGATTTCTTGTTCAGTTGCTTCACGGCCAGCCCCACCTTTGGTAATACCTGACACGTCGCCAACAGTTTCAACGGCTGAAACAAAGGACATCAGGCAGAAGCCGATGACTGCTGCGAGGCTGAACTCGAACCCATATTTGAAGGGTGAAGGCACCTGGAAAGCTGCCGCGCGGCTCATGCTTGTTGAGATACCTTCAAACGAAACCATGTCCGTGAAGAACAGGGCGACGAGGTAACCGGCGATGATCCCGACGAAGACCGCGGAAACTGATAACATCCCCTTGGCAAAGAACTTCAGCCCGAGCGTCACGAGAACAACGACGAGTGCGATCGACCAGTTCAGCAACGACCCGTATTCCGGCTGATCGATGGCAGGAACGCCACCGGCTGCATATTGAATGCCGACCTTGACCAATGCCAAACCGATCATCGTAACAACAAGGCCGGTGACCAGCGGTGGCAGCGCAAAGCGGATTTTCCCAATGAATGTTCCCAAGAGCGTGTGGAACAAGCCGCCGATCAAGACCCCACCAAACAGGACCGGAAGTGCGTCAACGCCCTTACCGGCCACGAGCGGGATCATGATTGGAATGAAAGCAAAACTTGTGCCTTGAACGATTGGCAGACGTGCGCCGACCGGTCCCATTCCGATCGTTTGAAACAATGTCGCGATGCCTGCAAACAGCATCGACATCTGGATCATGTAGGTCATGTCAGGGAAGCCCTGCGCGCCTGCGTCAGAACCAAATCCAAAGCCAGCTGCACCTGCGATGATGATGGCAGGTGTCACGTTCGAAACGAACATTGCCAGCACGTGCTGGATGCCCAGTGGAATGGCACGGTGAAGTGCCGGGGTGTAATTGGGATCGCGCAGCTGTTCCGGCGTCCCGATAGATGTATCGGTCATTGTCAAGTTTCCTCCCTAAGATGCCTTCGCTATTCCCGTACCGGTTTTTTTATTTTTCAGTTCAACGGTGTACGGGGTGTCGAACCAGTGTTCTTCAAGATTTGCTCCGGTCCCGACGCGGTCAATCACCGCGAACAGGCCCGGTTCTGACAATGGCGTCAGGACGCCGTGCCATGTGCCGCGATGGAAATTGATGGCTTGGCCCGGCTTGGTCAGAAATGCCTTAGGCTGACCGGGCGTTCCGTTCTCATCGGGTGCAACAATGACCAGAAACCCATGTTCTGACATTGGTATGAACAGTTGAGATCCTTCGGGATGACGCTCGACCATTTGAAGCGCCATTGGCAAGGAACGCGCCTCTGCCTTGAACAGGCTGACACCTGCACGCCCCGAAGTGAAGTCAAGTTTTGCGCGGTCGTGGAAGCGACCGCAGAGACCCTGATTGATGATCTTGTCAGGAGCGCCTGATGTGTCGATCACATCACCAAAGTCCACAAACGCGGCTTTTGAAATTTCCTTAACCTGGATCGTCTGGGTCATGTGGGTAACTTCTCGCGCAGTCTGAGTTCCGCGATACGTTCGACCTGCCGACAGGCTTCGGCAAACTCGGTTTCGCGGTCGTTGCTGATCCGCTGCTTGAACGCTGCCATGATGGAGGGTTTGGTGTGGTCCCGTACCGCGATGATGAATGGGAAGCCGTGCCGGTCCACGTATTGTGTGTTCAAGGACTGGAACGTTTCGCGTTCTTCATCTGTGAGCATGTCCAATCCGGCACCTGCCTGTTCAGACGTGCTTTCTGCGGTCAGCTTGCCAGCGGCGGCCAGTTTGCCCGCAAGATCGGGGTGCGCGTTAAGCACTGCCAATCGCTGATCATGTGATGCAGACCGGAATATACGTGTCAGGCATTGGTGGACGCCCTGCGCACAATCGTGAGTAGGCCCTCGTTCTAGATCGTATGCCCCCTCTGCGATCCACGGGCTGTGTTCAAAGATCCCTCCAAATGCTGAAACAAAGGCGTCCCGCGTCATCTCGGATGGTTTGGCAATATCACTTGGGGGATGCGTCTGCGCCCAATGCTGTGCAATCTGAAGCCTTGTAGCGAACCAGACGTCTTCATAAGACTGCATATGCCTGATCGCACGCCGCAGGGCTGCAAGGCGACCGGGGCGTCCAATCAACCGGCAGTGCAAACCGATGGACATCATCTTTGGCGTACCAGCTACGCCTTCTTCATACAGGACGTCGAAACTGTCCTTGAGGTAACTTTCGAACTGATCGCCGTTGCTAAAGCCCGCTTGTATGGCGAAACGCATATCGTTGCAGTCCATCGTGTAAGGAACGATCAGTTGATCCCTGCCGGCAATCCGCATCCAGTAAGGCAGGTCGTCTGCGTAGCTGTCAGCGACGTAGTCGAATTGGCCAGATTCTGCAGCCAATCGCACTGTATTGTTCGAACATCTGCCAGTGTACCAGCCACGTGGCGGCGCACCGGTTACTTCGGTATGAAGCCGGATCGCCTCTGCGATTTGGGCCCGTTCTTCATGTTCGGGCATGTCCTTGTGTTCGATCCACTTGAGGCCGTGGCTGGCGATTTCCCATCCCGATGACTTCATTGCGGCCACCTGTGCAGGCGCGCGCGCAAGTGCGGTCGCGACACCGTATACCGTGATGGGTAAATCGCCGAGCAACCTTTGAACGCGCCAAAACCCTGCACGTGCGCCATACTCGTAAATCGATTCCATATTCCAATGGCGCTGGCCGGGCCACGCCTGTGCGCCAGTGATTTCGGACAAGAACGCTTCGGACGCGGGGTCGCCATGAAGAATGTTGTTTTCACCACCTTCTTCATAGTTGAGAACGATCTGGACGGCGATCTTGGCACCATTCGGCCAATTGGCGGGCGGTGGTACGGCACCGTAACCGGTCATGTCGCGCGGATATCGCTTCACGGGTGACTCCCTCATTGCTGGCGTGAAGTTAAAGCAAAACAATCTTAGCCATTTTCAAGAAATATGCGAAAGACCATCAATCAAATGCACTTTGCTGCTGATGCAAGCGCGCGTCTATAAGCACCTTAGAACCGATGGAGGCAACGATGACGGGTTATCTTACGACACACGTCCTTGATACAAGTAAGGGCTGTCCGGCAAGCGGACTTACAATCGACCTTTTCCGTATCGAAGGTGTTACCCGGACCCATCTAAGGACGCTTGTGACCAACAACGACGGGCGGACGGATGAACAGATATTGCCGGAGGCAGATTTTCAGATTGGCGTTTATGAGTTGATCTTCCACGCGGGTGACTATTTTGACGCTTGTGGTGTCGCGCCGGAAACGCCTCGTTTTCTGGATGTTATCCCGCTCCGGTTTGGGATGTCAGAAGCCTCGCATTATCATGTCCCGCTACTTCTTTCGCCATTTGGCTATTCGACCTATCGGGGCAGCTGAGCCTGAATGGAGCTATTTCTCACGGCTTTGCCGATCCGTTCGATCATGAACTCCATAAACAGTCTTGTCTTAGGGTCCTGCCGCCGGCGGTGTGTGAAAAGACAGGCCATCTGAATGTTTTCTGGCGGCGTGTTCACGGCGACCGGCACTAATTGGCCGTTGGTGATATAACTCGACACTTCGAAGGTCGGTTTCATCGCGATACCATGGCCGGCCAACGCCCAATCGGTCAGAATGTCACCGTCGTCACATTCGTAACGGCCAGAGACCCGAAATTTCTTGGGTCCGTCGTCAGTGATCAGAGGCCATTGAAACTCTGGCGCCCCCGGAAAACGCAGATTCAAACACTCGTGGCCATCAGCAATCAGTTGTTCGCCAGAGACAGGATTTCCGTGGGCTTCGATATATTCCGGAGAGGCACACAAAACGCGCGGTACATCCGCGATTTTCCGGATGCGGAGATTACTGTCTTCGGGCTGGCCAAGAAAGAATGCAAGATCGAGTCCTTCGGTTGTGAGGTCGATCTTTCGATCCGTCAGTCTGAGTCGGACCGAAACTTCGGGGTACTGCGCTAAAAACTCTGGGACTTGCGGCGCGATCAACCTGCGACCTACACCCAGTGGTGCCGCCACAAACAAGGATCCTTTTGGATTATCCGTGATATTGACGACGTTCGCTTCTGCGTTTTCGACGGCTTCCAGCACTTCGCAGGCCCCGCCGTAGAATGCTTTGCCCTGTTCGGTTGGGGTCAGGCTGCGAGTCGTGCGCTGGAAGAGGCGGACGCTCAGGCGATCCTCAAGTTGAGAAATGCGGGAAGATGTGACAGCAGGTGATATCCGAAGGTCACGGCCTGCAGCAGACATGCTGCCCAGCTCATAGACCCTTACGAAAGTGCGGATGTTTTCGAGGTATGACATTGTTTGGTTTTTTTTGATGCTCTTTGGCTTTTTGCAGCAATACCAGAATAATGCTTTATGGCATAGCATCCTTTGGAGTCCGACGAGGGAGACGACGCATGTTTGATTTAGCTGTGATGTGGGATTGGGTGGCGTTTTCCGTGCGTTGGCTGCACGTGATCACTGCCATGGCGTGGATTGGTGCGTCGTTCTATTTCATCGCTCTGGATTTGATGCTGAAACCTGCACCGGGCATGCCCGAAGGTGCGTATGGCGAAGAATGGGAGGTGCATGGCGGCGGATTTTACCACACGACCAAGTACCTTGTCGCACCAGCGCGACTTCCAGAGCATCTGACTTGGCACAAATGGCAAAGCTATACGACATGGCTGTCAGGGGCTGCGCTGCTTATGATCGTCTACTGGGTTGGCGGTGAGATCTATCTGCTGGACCCGACCAAAGCGGATTTGTCTTTGTGGCAGGGCATATTGATTTCCGGCGCGTCCCTCACCATCGGTTGGGTAATCTATGACCAATTGTGTAAACGCGGGCTAAGGGACTATCCCACCCTTCTGATGCTTGTGCTTTTTGCACTGCTTGTCGTGATGTCGTGGGGCTACAACCAGATTTTCACCGGTCGGGCTGCGCTGCTTCACCTTGGTGCGTTCACAGCGACAATCATGACTGCGAACGTGTTTTTCATCATCATGCCGAACCAACGGATTGTCGTTGCCGATCTCAAGGCTGGCAGGACCCCCGACGCAAAGTACGGAGCGATTGCAAAGCTGCGGTCCACGCACAACAATTACCTGACATTGCCAGTCGTCTTCCTGATGTTGTCGAACCATTATCCGCTATCGTTCGGCACACCGTATGCATGGATCATCGCAAGCCTTATCTTCCTGACCGGTGTCACCATTCGCCACTATTTCAATACCATGCACCGAACAGGTACAGGGCCACATTGGACTTGGGCAGTGACAGTATTGCTAATGATCCTGATTGCATGGTTGTCGTCTGTCCGCCCAACGGAAACATGGGAAGACGCAGAGGCACGCGCGCTTACAGCGTATGAACAGCGCTTTGTTTCCGCGGCTGGGTTCGAAGACGCCTATGATACCGTGCTTGGCCACTGTTCGATGTGCCATGCACGTGAACCGGTTTGGAATAACATGCAGTGGGCGCCCAAGGGTATTCACTTGGAAACGCCTGGTGACGTTGCCAAATACGCCAGCGAAATCTACCTGCAAGCAGGCCTGAGTCACGCCATGCCGCCACCGAATGCAATCCAGATGGATCAAGAGTCGCGCGAGACAATCATTGCATGGGTGCGTGAGGTGCGCGGCGCGGAATGACAGTTCACAACCTTCGCGTTTTGGAGTCCCCGCTTAACGCGAACTGATGACTGATCATATAGGTGCTATTGTGCGCGCAAATGACGCTGTGCAGATAATGAAGTCCTTTCGGACGATAAGTTGCCGGTCCGGCAGATATTTATCCACCATTTCCGAGATAGCAGAGTTCTGCCGGAAGCGCAGATCTGCCAACCATCTGGTTGCCCGCAATTTCAGAATTATGTGGCTTACTATCAAATGGAAGCAAAGTCGGTGTCTGTCCTTCGATTTGATTTCGCAAGAAACAGCTTGACGCGATACCATATGGTTTCATATAAGTGATACCAATCGGTATTACTTATGGGGGCGACATGCGTTCTGTATTGGGGTCAGCTGCAATTCTATTTATGAGTTTGGCAACATACGCCCATGCGGACCCTATTCAGTTGATCGGATCCGATGACTTTCAATGGCGGACAACTTCAGAAGGTGTCGCCTACCTACACCAAGACGGTGCATTCGATTTCCTAACGGTGATCGCATGACGGACGCTGAACATCTGGGATTTCGTGCGCTCGCCGACCCGACACGAAGAAACATCCTTCGATTACTCGCAGAGAACGAGATGACAATCGCGGAGGTTGCCGAAAACTTCGACATGACGAGGGCTGCCGTGAAGAAGCACCTTTCGATCTTGAGCGAGGGTGATCTGATTTCTGTCCAAGTCAGCGGCAGAACACGGGTCAACACACTCAATCCAAATGGATTGAGACGTGTGATCGATTGGTTCAGTTACTTTGATGCATTCTGGGACGATCGCCTGAGCACCCTGAAATCTGAAATAGAGAAAGACATGCAATGACCGACATGATCCTGGAAAAGACGATCTACCTGAAAGCGACGCCGGCTAAGGTGTGGGACTATCTGACGGAACCGGACAAGCTTGCGATCTGGTTTCACAAGCCGAAGAGTCCGTTGATCGAAGGCGAATACGAGATGTTTGGCGTTGAAAGTGGCGACAAACTCATGTGGGGCGAAGTTCTTGTCGCCGAGCCGTTTGCCCGTCTTGAATACACATTCTCGATCGCCCCAATGGCAGGGCAGACAAGCACGGTAAAGTGGACGTTGGAAGACGTCGAGGGTGGCACGAAGCTATCCCTGCGACATGAAGGTCTGCCCCAAGGGGAGGACGCCTTTGGCTTAATTCTTGCGCTGGATAAGGGTTGGGACGAACACTTGGCAAGAATGCGGACGTCTGCCCATGCTGGCTAAAATTGCAGCAGGGCGTTGACCGAGATGAGGCCTGCTAGGTCAGCTAGTGCAAGGTGCCCACGGTCTCTTACATCACACGCTCAAAAAGATAGGCGAACGCTTGTCGCGTGTAGGCAACAGCCCGGTTCGTCGCGAAAAGCATTTCGCGTGTGACTTCGACAGCTTTTTTGGGCTGCAGGTAATCATCCAGATCGTTTTGAATAACGCGATAGTCTCCTGCTTTTGAAAGGACTGCCCCCGCCAGCCGATAGCGTTTGTCTATGGACGCAAGTGCAGCATCGCCGTGGCTTGGATTTACGAGGAGGTGTCCGCCGACTTTGAGGAAGTCGGTGCAGTATTCCGAGATAAACCCAGCGTAGAGCGAAATCAGCAGATCAAAGGATTGGTCTGGCATCGACAGCTTTGCGTAATCAGTATGGACAAAGGAAAACGACGCATTCGATCCGACCACACTTTCGGTTTCAATGAGTTCCCTGACACCAGCTTCGTCATCAAAGAAGTGCTTGGCGCGGCGGTCCATGTCGACATACGTCACACTTGGAAAAATGAATGACGGTGCAATATCCACGTAGCTTCCGGCGTAAAGAACAGACTTGGGAGATATGACGTCTCCGACAGCGCGAAAGAGCCGAAACCTGTCACCGGGATGCTGGTTTTGTTTTTCCCAAAGCTTCCTGGTGAAGTCTTGCAAGTTGCGCTCCGGTCATTGCTGGTCAGTTTCAGAGATTGGCATCGGGTGATGTGGAAAACCAATCCAGATATGTCAGAATAGCACACCGACCCATTTGGTGAAGGATGGATCTTCGCCAATTAATGAACGGACATCTTCGGTGAGTTAGCGGCTGAATCTGCCATAGGCTGTTGTTTTCGGTCACTCGGAGATGCTTGGGTGCCTCTGACTTGCAGGTCCGGACCTGACATGCCGAAGACCAACTTGGACGCGGCAACTTGCTCTCACACCATGCACGGGACAGTTCCTGCCTCAAGGATTTGCGTCATGGCGTAATCGCGGTAGGGTCTTGTTGAATATGAGGAGCCATTCAGTATGCGTTTGATGAGTTTAGCCTGCACCGCGTTCGTAATTGCCTTTTCAACGGACGTCTCGGCTCAACGCCTTACGGCGGAATGTCAGGCGCTGTTCGATGAGATCACGGCGGATGTGCCAGTCGACATCGCGCAATGCACGCCAGTTGTTCCAACATATGATCTGCAGGATTGTGTCCGGCCTTCGGGAGTTGATGACGCACTGCCTGCGTCCCACCTAATCCTTGCGATTGATGCGTCCGGGTCCATGGCGGGATCGATTGACGGTGAAACGAAAATGGAAATCGCAAAACGCGAGGCTGTGAGTTTTCTGGCCGACCTTGATGAGAATATTTCCGTCGGGCTGGTCGTTTACGGGCACCTTGGCAACAACCAGCAGGATGGCAAGGCTGAGTCGTGCGCGTCATCCGAGATGATCCACGGATTTGATGCGGACCGCGCGGATCTGGCCACGTCGATCGAAGGGCTCAGCCCGACGGGATGGACCCCGATGGGTGGCGTACTGACCTATTCGGGAGAGCTGATAGCCGCGTTGCCGGAACCGGATGGCGAGGACGTATTGGCACCAGTGATCTACCTGATTTCGGACGGGGAGGAGACTTGTGACAGCGATCCTGTGACTGCTGCTACAACGCTCTACGAGGCTGGCGTGCGCACCACGGTAAACACCATCGGCTTTGCTGTGGATGCGGAAACCCAGGCGCAGTTGGAAGCTGTGGCGGCCGCAGGGGGTGGTACGTTTTATCCGGCGGAAACAGGAAGCATCCTGCGTGAAAAGTTGCAGGAAATTGCCCAATCGGAACGGGATATGATCACCTATGAATTCTGCGTCCAGGGCAATGCGAACCGAATTGATCGCGCCTTTGTCGAGGTCTCAACCCCTGCGATGCACTGTTACAATCGAAATGCGCCTCGCCGTCTTTTGCAAGCCGTCATGGCGGCAAACAACAACGCCCCTGACGATGACCCGCTTTATGCAGAATGTTCCAATCAGATGGTCTTTGAAGCGTCTGATATTGCCGCCGAGTCCGGTAACTGGGTGATCGACGTGCTGTATCCGTTTCTTGAGGTTGGGCGGGAACTGCAGAACGAATACCTGATAGAGCAAGGCTTTCCACCGCGTTTTCCGCCTGACAAGTAGGGGGCCACGTCCGCCAATTTGTCCTTTTGTTTCGAGCTTTCGCATGCCCGCAAATATGGCATGCGCTTTATTGCTGCGTGAATCGTCTATTTCGGTGAACGGCTTAGGCAGGCGTTTCCTCGTTTACGACCTCGGCAAAGGATTTGAAGAACTTCGCCGCGAGCTTCTTCGCAGTGCTCTGGATCAGGCGGCTTCCCAGTTGGGCCAGCTTACCGCCAATCGCCGCCTTTGCTTCGTAACGCAGTATCGTTGTCTCGCCGACTTCGGTCAGCGTGACATCGGCCCCACCTTTGGCATGGCCTGCCGCGCCCCCGTTGCCTTGCCCCGTCAGAGAAAAGGCATCTGGCGCTCCGCTTGTATCAAGCTGCACGTCACCGCTGAAACGGGCTTTGACGGGTCCGATCTTGAGAACGACTTTCGCCTCAAGCTCTGTATCGGAGTGCTTGATCAGTTCTTCGCAGCCGGGGATGCATTGCCTTAGTACCTCCGGGTCGTTCAGGGCTTCATAGACCCGCTCTTTTGGTGCGTTGATCACGATCTCGTCCGCAAGTTCCATCGTGGTGTCCTTTTCTTAGCAACAGGGAAATCTGATTTGTTCGGCTTATTCTGGTGTGAGCGCGAGTTTGCTACGCAACAGACGGAACGTCTTGAGTAGGCGTTTCATGTGATGAATTCCTTGTCTGAAGTCAGCGCCGCATAGTCGTTCGGGGTGTCGATATCGGTGTAGAACCCGGCCGCAGGCAAGGCGTGCCGTTGTACGCGGGCGGGGTTATCGCGCCTGAAACGCATGCAGCCGGGACGTTCTTGGTCTGCTGTCAGCATGGCACGCAGAGAATGCGGCACGACGATGGGGTTGCCGCGGACATGATCCATCGCGGGGATCGATATTTTGAGTGGATCTGCACTTTGATGGGCTGCGATAAGGTCACGAATATCTGCGCTTTGCAGCAGTGGCTGATCACCAAGCCCGATCAAGAGCAGGTTCGCATCGGGTGCATGCGACAGGCCGAGCGCCACCGCGGTCTGCTGCCCATTCTTGTGATCTGGATTGAAAGTGCAGTGCGCGTCGATGTGATCAAGTGCGGCTTCTACGTTAGATGCGTCATGCCCGGTGACAACGATGATCGGGCCGTCTATTGCTGCGCGATAGCATTTCACCACATGACGGATCATCGGCTGACCCGCGACAGGCAGAAGCAACTTGTTGGCGCCACCCATGCGCTGAGACTGTCCTGCAGCCAGAATGATCGCAGCGACGCTATACATCTGCGACACCTATCCCTGCGCGACGGACCTGTATGAGATCGGCCATGATCGAGAGCGCGATTTCTTCGGGCGTGACAGCACCCAGTTTCAGACCTGCAGGTGCCTTTACGGCATTTACACGGCATGTCTCAATGCCGCTGTCGATAAGTCTTGCGGCGAGTGTTTCGAACTTTCGTGAACTTCCGACAAAGGCCACATGTTGTGCGGGTGCGCGCAAGGACTGTTGCAGCGCGTCAATATCGCCTTGGCCCTGTGTCGCAATCACGATGATCCGCTGCTGGTGCGACGGTGTCTGTTCGTCCGATAATTCCCTGATAACTGCCCAATGAAACTGCGGTGCCAGGGTCGCCAGCGCGTCTGCAACCGGCGATGCACCCAACACCACCAGTTGTGGCATGGGCAGGCACGGTTCGATGAAGATATCAACGCTGCCTTTTGACGGGCAGCCGTTGCGGGCAAAGCGCGTTCCTTCAACCTCGTCACCAGCACTGACACCCCGTTCCGCCAAAAGTTCCTCGGGCGCGACAGACACAAGTTGCGGACGACCTGATATGAAGGCCTCCAAGGCTGCTTTCTTGACCGCACCCCGTGTGCATCCGCCACCCAGCCAGCCATGCAAGATAGTCCCGTCTGCACCTAGCAAAGCCTTTGCGCCAGGTTTCGCAGCGGTCGCCCCAGCCGTGCGGACAATGGTTGCAAAGGCGAACGGTTCGTCCCTTGCCCGCAGCGCCGTGGCTGCATCGGCCAATGTATCCGAGAGGAATTCGGCCGGGGTCATATGGTCATCACCTCTTGTTCAAGTGCCGCCAGATCCGAAAGTGTATTTGCCGCCCGAAACAGGTCGAGGTGCGGCAAAGCGGCGGCCATCCCATTGGCTACGGGCGCGTAGTCACGCCAGCCTTTGAGCGGGTTCAGCCAGATGATCTTGCAGCCCCGTTTCTTGAGGTCGGCCAATGCCGCGTCCATCACTTCGGGCGGTGCCGTGTCGTAACCATCCGACAGGATCATTACGACACTGCGTCCGTCGACAAACCGTTTGGCGTAGGTCCTGGCAAATCGTGCGATTGATGGCCCGATTTCCGAGCCGCCGCCAAAACCGTCTGCCATCAGCGACATGCGCCCGATGGCCCGCATCGTATCCTTATCCCGCAAAGCTTCGGTAATGCGTACAAGTCGGGTATGAAACAGGTAGGCATCGGCGGTTGTATCGCTGCGCATCAAGCCTGCCAAAAACGCAAGAAAGACCTGCGCATAGACGGTCATCGACCCAGACACATCGCAAAGAGCCACAATCTTGCGCGGCCGGTCTGGGCGATGTTTGCGCATCAGGCGCAATGGTTCGCCGCCAGTTGCAAGGCTTGCGCGGATCGTTTTGCGAAAATGCAGGCGATCCCCCTGGCGCGAAGCGATGCGGCGGCGCGACCGGCGGTCGCGCAGCGCAGCGCCCAATCGGCGAGCAACCTCTTCCGCTTTTGCGATATCTTCGGGGCGCACGAGGTCGCGCAGGTCTTTGCGCATCAGGTTGCGCACCTCGATTGCGATCAGGCGACCTTCGCCGTCGCTTTGCGCCTCGCCATTTCCAACATCCGGCGCGTTGGCAGACCCTGCACCACCGGTATCTTCGCCCTTGGCATCGCGGGAGGAGTGCACACTGTCATCGCCCTCGCTTGGCGGGGCCTGTACGATTTTCTGTTTCACGCGACCTGCATCCATCCAGTAGCTGTCGAACAGGTCGTCAAATCGTTCCACCTCTTCCTTGCAGCTTGTACAGACGGCCTTCAGGGCCTGGCGGCTGTGGTTCGGCTGGCTCGCATCGACTTCGCACAGTGCAGACAGGGCCAGTTCGGTTTCTGACACGCCGAGGCGTAGGCCGTTTTCGCGCAGATGTGCCATGAACCCGACGACCCGTGCTGTTGGACCGGGGTCACGGCTGGCAAAACGGGTGACCCTGCTCATGCGGCGCGTCCCGCGATGCGGCCAGCGACCTCTGTCGTGATATGCGCGCGGTCGCTTTGAGTTTTTAATAGCGTGCTGAGTGTATGTTGCAACGCAGCTGGATCGGACGTGAGGTCGGCTATGCCAAGCCCCATCAGGGCAGCAGCAAAGTCGAGCGTTTCGGCGATGCCCGGAACCTTCTCCAGCTCTTCTTCGCGTAGCTTCTGAACGAAGCCCACAATTTGCGCACCCAAGCGCGCGTTGATACCGGGGCAGCGCGCGTTCAGGATCGCAAGTTCAGTGTGATGGTCGGGATATTCGACGTAGGAATATAGACACCTGCGCCGCAGCGCGTCAGACAGGTCGCGGGTGCCGTTGGATGTCAGGATAACGATCGGTTTTGAGGTCGCTGTCACAGTTCCCAGTTCGGGGATCGTGATCTGGAATTCCGAAAGAATTTCCAAAAGGTACGCTTCGAATTCCTCATCGGCGCGATCAATCTCGTCGATCAGCAAGACCGGCTGGGTGTCTTGGGTAATGGCTGCCAACAGCGGGCGTTCCAACAAAAAATCCCCCGAAAAGATGCGTTCTTCGACGGCTTTCCCGGTTTCTCCGTCTTCGGCTGCGGCGCGGATTGTCAAAAGCTGGCGCTGATAATTCCATTCATAGATGGCCTGCGCAGCATCCAATCCTTCGTAGCATTGCAGGCGGATCAACTTGGTGTTGCGCAAAGTGGCGAGACTGGCGGCGAGTTGTGTCTTTCCAACGCCTGCCGCACCTTCGAGCAGCAAGGGCCGCCCGAGTGTCAGCGCAAGGTGCATGGCGACGCTGAGGTCATCGGAGGCAACATATCCGTCTACGGCAAGTGCCGTTTGAAGGTCCGTCCAGGTCATTTCGTTTTCCCGCAAGATAGGCACCCGAGTTGGCGTGAAGCCGGTCGGATGCCCATAGATTTGACTTAGTCGTGCAAGCCCAACTCGTTCGCAGTGCGCCAGATCCGCCAGTGGTCGTGCGGCATGTTGGTGTGCGTGTTGCCAAACGGGCGGAATGCATCCTGCACCGCATTTGAGAAGCAGGGCACGCCACCAACATGCGGGCTTTCGCCCACGCCCTTGGCACCGATCGGATGGTGCGGGCTTGGCGTCACGGTGAAGTCGGTTTCGTAATTCGGAACCTCCCAAGCCGTGGGCAGGAAAAAGTCCATCAGCGTCCCCGTCTTCACGTTGCCCATGTCATCATAGGCAATTTCTTGCCCCAGTGCGACGGCAAGCGCCTCGGTCAGACCACCGTGCACCTGTCCTTCGATGATCATCGGGTTGATCCGCGTCCCGCAATCGTCCAGCGCATAGAAGCGGCGGATTTCCGGCACACCGGTATCCACATCGATATCCATGACACAGACGTAGGCACCGAACGGATATGTCATGTTGGGCGGGTCATAGTAGCTGACTGCTTCCAGACCCGGCTCTAGACTGGGGATGGCTTGGTTGTAGGCGGCAAAAGCGATTTCCTTCATTGTCTTGAATTTCTCGGGTGCGCCCTTGACGACAAACCGGTCCACGTCAAATTCCACGTCGTTGTCGTGCACTTCTAGCAGGTAGGCTGCAATCATCTGTGCCTTGGCCCGGATCTTGCGGCCTGCCATCGCAGTCGCCGCGCCAGCGACAGGTGTGGAACGAGACCCGTAGGTCCCAAGCCCGTAGGGTGCAGTGTCGGTGTCACCTTCTTCGATTGTAATGCTATCCGCTGGCAGTCCGATTTCAGAGGCGAGGATCTGTGCGAATGTGGTCGCATGACCTTGGCCCTGAGAAATTGTGCCCAGACGGGCAATCGCTGATCCAGTCGGATGAATACGGATCTCGCAGCTGTCAAACATGCCAAGGCCCAGAATATCGCAATTCTTGACCGGACCGGCACCGACGATCTCTGTAAAGAACGACAGACCAATCCCCATCAGCTTGCGGGTCTTGCCAGCTTTGAAGTCTTCGACCCGCTGGGCCTGTTCGGCACGTAATCCTTCGTAGTCGACTGCTTTCAGTGCCTTGTCCCATGCGGTGTGATAGTCGCCGCTGTCATACTCCCAGCCCAGCGCAGCGGTGTAGGGGAACTGTTCCTTCTTGATGAAGTTGATCCGGCGCAGTTCGGCCGCGTCCATGTTCAGCTTGATCGCAAGAACCTCGACCATACGTTCGATGAAATACACAGCCTCTGTCACGCGGAACGAACAGCGATAGCTGACGCCTCCGGGTGCTTTGTTGGTATAAACGCCATCGACCTCCAGGTATGCAGTCGGGATGTCATACGACCCGGTGCAGATGTTCATGAATCCTGCGGGAAACTTCGTCGGGTCGGCACAAGCGTCAAAACCGCCGTGATCAGCCGTGACGTGGCACTGCAGGCCGGTTATCTTCCCTTCTTTTGTGGCCGAAATCTTGCCGGTCATGTGATAGTCCCGCGCGAAAGCGGTCGTCATCAGGTTGTCCATCCGGTCTTCGATCCATTTGACCGGTTTGCCCGTCACAATCGACGCGACGACCGAGCAAACATAACCCGGATATGCGCCCACCTTGTTGCCGAACCCGCCACCGATATCGGGAGAGATCACTCGGATGTTGTGTTCTTCAATTCCGGAAATCAGTGACACGACCGTGCGGATTGCATGCGGCGCTTGAAACGTTCCCCAAAGGGTCAGCTTGCCATTGACCTTGTCCATTGAAGCCACGCAACCGCAGGTTTCCAGCGGGCAGGGGTGCGTGCGGTGATAATACATCGACTCTTCTGCCACGACATCGGCGTTGGCGATGACTTCTTCGGTGGGGGCCTTGTTGCCTGCTTCCCATGTAAAGATGTGGTTGTGATGCTTGCGCGGCCCGTGCGCGCCATCGGGCAACGCGCCGTTTTTACCAACAAGGTCCTCGCGCAGGACAACATCCGATTTCAGCGATTCAAACGGATCGACGATGACGGGAAGTTCTTCATACTCCACCTCGACCAGTTCGATACCGTCCGCAGCTGCATAGCGGTCCTCGGCAACGACAAAGGCGACTTCCTGTCCTTGGAAAAGCACCTTGCCATCGGCGAGCACCATTTGCTTATCGCCCGCAAGGGTTGGCATCCAATGCAGACCAAGGGGTTCAAGATCGGCAGCTGTCAGGACGGCGAGAACGCCGGGGACTTCGAGCGCCGCCGCTGTGTCGATGCTTTTGATCCGCGCATGGGCGTATGGCGAGCGGACGAAGTCCCCAAATAGCATGCCGTCCAGCTTGATGTCGTCAACGTAGTTGCCTTTGCCTTGGGTGAACCGGGCATCCTCGACCCGCTTGCGCGAGCAACCCATACCTTTGAGATTGGCGACGCGGTCTTCGCGTGTGACTTCGTCCTTCATTCCGCGGCCTCCTTGGCTGCATTCATTTCCGCCGCAGCGGCCTGAATAGATTTAATGATGTTCTGATAACCCGTGCAGCGGCAGATATTGCCGGCCATACCAAAGCGGATTTCCTCTTCGGTCGGGTTGGGGCTTTCTTCCAGCAGCTTGGACGCGCGGGTGATCATCCCCGGTGTGCAATAGCCGCACTGCAATCCGTGGTGTTCCTTGAATGCGTTTTGCAGCGGGTGCAGGTCATCGGCACCGCCGATCCCTTCGATGGTCGTCACTGACTTGCCGCTGGCCTGCGCCACGAACATCGTGCAGGCCTTGACCGACTTCCCGTCGATTGTCACCGTGCAGGCTCCGCAGTGCGACGTTTCGCAACCGATATGCGGGCCGGTGATGTTGAGCCGCTCGCGCAGCGTGTAGATCAGCAATTCGCGTGGCTCTGCGAGAAATTCTTCGTCCTTGCCGTTCACATTCAGCTTGATGTGCATCTTTTTTGACATCTTTTTCCTCCCTTAGGCGCGCGACCAGGCGCGCTCGATCGCGCGGCGCAGGATGACGCCAGCCACGTGTTTCTTGAATGCGACGGGGCCGCGATTGTCCTCGGTCGGGTCGATGTCGTTCAGCATCGCGGCTACTGCCGCCTTGATTGCCGTGTCATCGAGGGTTGTACCGATAAGCGCTGCACCAGCGTCTTCGGAGAAGATCGGCGTATCGCTCAGGTTTGTCATCGCGACAGATGCAGAAGCGCAAGTATCGCCATCTTTGGTGATCTGAACCGCTGCCGCTGCTGTGGCATAGTCACCGATCTTGCGCTTTTGCTTTTCATAGGCATAGCCGCCAGAGGGGCGTGGGATCGTCACGGCAGTAAGGACTTCGTTATCCTCGCGTGCTGTCATATACGCCGCTTCGTAGAATTCCCGCGCTGGGATATCGCGCGCTCCGTCAGGACCAACGACGGTGAATGTCGCATCGAGACATTGCATCAGCCCTGGCATGTCGTTGCCGGGGTCGCCGTTCGCGACGTTGCCACCGACCGTACCCATGTAGCGGACCTGCGGATCGGCGATTTGCAAGGCGGCTTCGCGCAGGATCGGGGCGGCAGTTCCAAGTTCTTGGTGGTCGATGATATCGGACTGCGTCACCAGCGCACCGATCCGTATGACATCGCTGCCAATCTCGATGTCCGACATCCCATCGACATCCTGCAGATCAATCAGATGGGGTACGTCTGCCATACGCAGCTTCATCATGGGGATCAGACTGTGACCGCCCGCCATGACGCGTGCGTCATCTCCATGTTCTTCAAGAACAGCCAGAACCCCGGCCATGTCTTGAGGTCGGTGATATTCGAATGCCGCTGGAATCATCGGCTCTCCTCCCTAAAAAGCAAATGTTCTCGTTTGGGAAAAGCTTGCATGCGGCTGGATACGACCGCTTGCGAAATGTCATCAAATACAGAGGTAATGCACGAACTGCGCTTCAGTTCGCATGAACTGCGCCAGGCTGCGCGCTGAGGGCATCCTGAACAAGTTTCAGCTTGGATCGACTGACCGGGGCGGGTGGTAGGTCGTCCATTGCAAAGATGCAGCGCCCTTTGTCTTTCTGTCGTTCAAACCGCGAGACCTTGTGCGGATTGACGAGGTAGCTTCGATGCGTCTGAAGAAAGCCGGTCGAAACCAGCCGCTTTGTCGCTTCTGTGATTGGCCAGACACAGAACAGCCGGTCTTGTTCGGTATAGACCTGCGTATAGTGTCCGTCGGCGCGCACCAATGCGACATCCGCTGGTGAGATGAAAATGCGTGTGCCGTCCCGTTCGCAAGGAATCTGCAGACCTTGAAGTGGAAGGGAAGCAGTGTCTGGTATCTCGGCCTCAGCGTCTGGCATCTCTGCGTCCGGGGTCGACACGTTTCCGACCAGGTACGTGACGCTGACCCACAAGAACGTGCCGAAGATGATGAAGCTGGTAAAGATCACGCCCAGCGCCAAGACTTCGTTACTCATTGTCGGGCCAAATTCGCTGAGGCTTGGTTCAGCGACAAACCGCGTGCCCGCCATGGCCAGAAAATGAACAGAACAGACCGCAACTGCGAAGCAGATCGTCCCGAGGAAGATATTGCGATTTTCGCGGCGCCCGTAGGCGATTCGGAATGCGATGATGCAAAGAAAGATTGCCACAACTGACGAGAAGACAAGCCCGAGCGGCGTATAGATCGCACGGCAAAGCTGTAGACCTGCCATGCCGATATAATGCATCCCGAGGATGCCGACGCCGACAATGGCGCCAGCCGCATTGATTACGCGCGGTGTCCGTTCCACGAAGTGCAGCAGAACGAGTGCTGCTCCAACAATGAGAATGGCGGTAAGTGCAGAAACCAACGTGATGGCCGCGTCGTAGTAGAACAAGATGGGCAGGTCCAAGCCCAACATTGCCACGAAATGCATCGACCAGATGCCGCCGCCTAGGGCGATTGCAGCAAGTGCAATGGAAATCTGTCTTTGCAGGATCGGTTTGCGGGACAAATCACGGGTCAGCGACAGCCCGGTGAACCCCGCAACGAGTGCGACGATACAGGACATGACGACAAGGAAAGCATCGTGATTTGCTTCGAGGATAGTCATAGGTCACAAACTGACGCATAGCCGTCTTGTTAGCAAATGTTGCTGTGTTATGGACGGCTTTTTTGACGGAATTTTCAATCGTCCGATCGTCAGCTTTTTGGCGACGCGGACAAGAACGCGAACATTCAAACCACCGGCTTTCGATGCGTCTCGGAAAACGCGATGTGGACCTTCATGGCCTGAGTCCGGTCTTTCGCCATTTCAAAGGCTTCAATGGCGTGATCCAGATCGAATTGGTGCGTGATGAGCGGGCTGACATCAATCAGTCCTGTCTGCAGCATTGCCACGGCAGTCGCGAATTCGCTGTGAAACCTGAATGAGCCGCGAACGGTCAGTTCTTTTGCTGTGATCGCTTGCATCGGGACAGTCATATCGCCGCCCATGCCAAGCTGTATCAATGTGCCTTGCGGCCGCAGCGCGCTGATGCCAGTCGCCAGTGCCGCTGGGGCACCTGAACATTCAAAATGCACGTCTACTTGTCCTTTTCCGGCAGTGAACGGAGTAAGCGCGTCGGAATCCTTTGCAAGGTTCAGCGCCACGTCTGCGCCGCACTGAGAGGCCACGTCCAAAGTGAAAGCCGACAGGTCTGTTGCGATAATCCGCTCTGCACCCGCACGCCGCGCTGCCAGTATCGTTAGTGCTCCGATCGGTCCGCATCCGGTCACCAAAACGGTTTTGCCGACCAGATCACCTGCCTGGCGTAAAGCGTGCAAGCAAACTGCGAGAGGTTCGGCCATCGCGGCAACCTCTGGGCTTAGCCCATCCGCTGGCACGCATTGGCTTGCTTGAGCGAGCAACTGCTGTCGAAAAGCGCCTTGAATATGTGGAAAGGGCATCGCGCTGCCGTAAAAGCGCATGTTCTCGCAGTGGTTTGGCTGACCGCGCAAACAGAATTGGCATGCACGGCACGGCCTTGAGGGTGACACGGCGACAAGTTGACCGATGGACAGATCGCTTGCGTCGGAACCAAGTGCCGCAATCCGACCCGACACCTCGTGCCCAAGCACCATAGGTTCGCGCAGACGCACGGCACCAAATCCACCGTGATTGTAATAGTGCAAGTCTGATCCGCAGATGCCACCCATGGCAACATCGACCAGGACTTCGCCCGGGCCGGGATCCGCTACTGCTTTCTGAGGTTCGATGCGTAAATCCTGTGCTCCATGAATGACGATTGCCCGCATGACTTTTCCGCTTTCAACTATACAATCCAACGGAAGCTAACGATACTTGGTCAAAAGCACCAAAGGAAATTAGCATGAGCCTCTCTCTTTTTGACCTGACGGGTCTGCGTGTTCTGATCACAGGATCAAGTCAGGGGATCGGATTTGCTTTGGCTCAGGGCATGGCCGCTGCGGGGGCAGAGATCATTTTGAACGGGCGCAATGCGTCCAAGCTCGAAAACGCCGCCAAGGAACTTGGTGGCACCGCCCATGTGCTTGCCTTTGATGTAACAGATCACGTTGCCGTTCGTGCGGCGGTGGATGATTTCGAAAAGACAATCGGCCCGATAGACGTGCTGATCAACAACGCCGGAATGCAGCACCGCGGTGAACTGCAGGATTTTCCTGCTGATGCGTTTGAGCGGCTTTTGCAAACCAATATCGCCAGCGTATTCCATGTGGGTCAGGCCGTTGCGCGACACATGATCGAACGCGGACGCGGAAAGATCATCAACATCGCAAGTGTGCAAACATCCCTCGCGCGCCCGGGCATCGCCCCATATACGGCGACGAAAGGGGCGGTGGGCAATCTGACCAAAGGGATGGCGACGGATTGGGCGAAATATGGGCTTCAGTGTAACGCCATTGCACCGGGTTATTTCGACACGCCGCTTAACGCGGCACTGGTGGCGGACCCCACGTTTTCAGATTGGTTGGCCAAGCGCACGCCGGCAGGGCGCTGGGGTAAGGTCGAAGAATTGGTGGGTGCGGCGGTGTTCTTGTCTTCGGCGGCATCGAGTTTTGTCAACGGTCATACGTTGTACGTTGATGGTGGGATTACCGCATCGCTTTAGGTCTGTGAAAAGAGCGCAAGTCCAACAGCGACCAGCATCGACAGGGCCATCCCGATATTGACGACCCGCTGCGTTCGCGCGCTGAGATCAAGGCGGCGCAGACTGACACCCGCACCCAGCCAGCCGAGATGCAACGGCACCCAGATTAGGTTCATGATCAACAGCTTGATAATCGTTTCGAGCCAGATGTTGTCAGGCATAAATGCAAAGCCCGAAAACAGCGTGGTGCCCACGACGTATGCTTTCGGATTGATCGGTTGCAGCGCAAGGCCGTTCCAGAAGCCAAGCGGTGTGCTGGCTTCGACGAAACCGATCCTTGCTCCGGCGCTTGCGATGCGCCATGCGAGCCAGAGCAAATAGGCAAGGGATGCAATTAGCAAAGCTGTGCGCAACCAAGGCATCGCCAGAGCCATGGCTGCAACGCCTGATATAACAAGCAGCGCGACCAGATTGTTGCCAACGAACAGTCCGGCTACATAGGCAAGTCCATTGCGATAGCCGTAGGCGGCACCAACCCCTGCCGTCGACAGAACACCCGGACCCGGTGTGACGATCAGAAAGAATACGGCTGCCGCAAAGGCCAGCATCAAGCAACCTCGAAAGGTGCGAGCTTGGCCCAGTCAAACGTGACGCCGATACCGGGTGTGCCCGGTGCCACCGCACGATGTTCTTCGATGACCAGCGGTCGCGTTGTGTAGCGATCAATTGGAAAGCTGTGTACTTCCAGCCAGCCGCCATGCTTTTGCGAAGATACCAGTGACACATGCAATTCCTGCATTCCATGTGAACAGACCGGCACAGCGGTTTTGCGCGAAAGTTCTGCCACCTGCAACCAGCCCGTGATCCCGCCGCAGTTAGACGCGTCGGGTTGGATGAACCCAAGGTCGCCCTGCGCCAGTGCCAGTTCGAATTCGTGAATTGTGTGGAGGTTTTCCCCTTGAGCCACGGCAGTACCCGTCGCAGCAGAGATTGCGGCATACCCATCGTAGTCGTCTGGTATGATAGGTTCTTCGAACCATGTGATGTTCTGATCTTTCACGGCCAAGGCAAGTTTGATCGCTTCGTCCCGCGTCAGTGAATAGTTGGCATCAATCATAAAGGCCGCATCCGGTCCGATTTGCTGGCGGACCCTACGAATACGTTCAATATCATCGGCCATATCGGGCTGGCCGATCTTGATCTTCACGCCATTTAGCCCCGCATCAATGTAGCTTTGGACGTGGGCCAACAACTTGGGCAGCGGATAGCCGAGATCAATGCCGCCGCCATAGGCCTTGCAGGTTTTTGCCGCACCGCCAGCAACCTGCCAAAGCGGTTGATCCAATGTCTTACAGCGCAGATCCCACAAGGCGATATCAACAGCGGAAATCGCGAAGCTCGCGATACCACCGCGCCCAACGTAGTGGACATGCCATTGCATCGCATCATTCAGTGCTTCGACGCCACGCGCGTCCTTACCGATCAAAAACGGGGCCAGATCATGGGTGATCATTGCAGCCGTCGCATGCCCGCCGCGCCCGCCGTTGTAAGTATAGCCTGTGCCAGAGCGTCCGTCGTCAAGCGTAACGGTCGCAGTGATCAGATGGAAATGGGTGTGATCACCGTGCTTGGCGTCCACTAGAACCTCATCGAGGGGCACTGCGAACAAGCGTGCGGTCACATCTGTGATTCTCGCCATGTTCTACATGTCCGCACACTCTGGAACCGGGCTTATCACGGTGCCGTTTTCCAGATGTTGCAGCAAATTATCCACTGTCAGCGCACCCATGGCAGCCCGCGTTTCGATCGTGGCACTGCCGACATGTGGCAAGAGCACCGTGTTTGGCATATCCCGTAGCGCTTGTGGCACATGCGGTTCCTGTTCGAATACGTCCAGCCCGGCCCATCCGAGTTTGCCCGTTTGCAATGCAGTGATCAGGGCGGCTTCATCCACTACCGATCCGCGCGAGACATTGATCAGTGTTCCCTGAGGCCCGAGAGCCTCTAGCACGTCTGCGTTGACGATCTTGTTGGTCGAAGGGCCGCCTGGCGTGATGCAAATCAGTACATCGCAGTCTGCTGCCATCGCTTTAAGGTCATCGTAGTACTTGTATGCCACGTCTTTCTTGGTGCGTGTATGATAAACGATCGTCGGATTCCACGGTGCCAGCTTGTCGGCGATTGCCTGACCAATGCGGCCAAGGCCAAGAATGCCGACAGTCTGATTATCGGCAGAGCGGGTGAGGGGGGCGTTACCGTTCACTTCCCAATTGCCTGACCGTACATGGGCATCGTCGCGCAGCAATTCACGGTAGCAAGCCAGCATTAACAAGACTGCCGTGGTCGCGACTTCGGCGTTCAGCACATTAGGGGTATGTGTGACAACGATACCGCGTCTGACCGCTTCTGTTGTGTCGATGGCGTCGTAGCCCACACCGTAGCAAGAGATGAGCTTGAGACTAGGCAGATCTGCCATGATCTCGGGCTTTACACCGTCATGCCCGTTCGTACAGACATGTGTGATTTTTTCTGCGGGATAGTTGCCGTCCGAAAGTTTATGGATCGTGAATTTCTCGGCCATGCGCGCGATCATGGTGTCGGTCGCGCCGCCGATCAGCAAAAGATCAGGCATCTTGGCGAACCTCCTGCCTTTGTTTGCCCAGTCCGTCGATTGTCAGTTCCATGACGTCGCCGACCTTCAGATAAACTGGATCAGGTTTCATACCATCGCCCACACCCGGAGGTGTCCCTGTTGAGATGACGTCGCCCGGATGCAGTGTGAACAATTGGGATAGGTGCGAGATGATCTGCGCGACCGAGAATATCATTGTTGCAGTGTTACCGACCTGCATTTGCTTGCCGTTCACATGTAGCGACATATCAAGGTTTTGAGGATCAGCGACTTCGTCGCGGGTCACGAGGTAGGGGCCAGTTGGTCCGAAAGTGTCGCAAGATTTCCCTTTCGTCCATTGTCCGGTCAGGTTCTGCTGAAACTCGCGCTCTGACACATCGTTAACGATACAATATCCGGCAACATGGTTCAGTGCATCGTCCTCGGACACATATTTGGCGGTCTTGCCGATCACGACACCCAACTCGACCTCCCAGTCTGATCGTTTTGAACCACGCGGCATGACGACATCATCATTTGGGCCGACAATTGCGGAGTTGGCCTTGAAGAAAAGAATTGGGTGAGCCGGGATTGGCAAGCCTTGTTCGGCGGCGTGGTCAGAGTAGTTCAGGCCGATGCAGAGGAATTTGCCAATGCCGCCGATGCAGGCACCGATACGAGGACTACCGCTGACAACTGGCAGGGTGCTTGGGTCAATCGCGCGCAGCTTGTCCAGCGTTGCAGCGTCCAGCATTGCGCCAGTGATGTCATCCACATGACCCGACAGGTCGCGCAGCGTGTCACCATCCATCAGTCCGGGCTTTTCTGCGCCCGACTCTCCGTAGCGTACCAGTTTCATGGAGTTTCCTTCTTAGTGGTTGTCACGCGGCATGAATTTGCGCGCGATGTCTGTGTAATCGGCGGCACCTTCCAGCGTCATGCCTTGATCAAAACGGCCGACCTTTTCGCGGAAGAGAGACTGCCAAGGCGTCTGGCTGTCAGGAATGGCGTAACCGCCCTCGGCAAGAAGTTTGCGCGCTCGTTCGGCGAGTTCGTCGAGAGGGACAAGCATGTCAGCGGTGCATTTGTTCAAATCGATGCGCACACGATCGCCAGTTTGCAAAATGGCGAGGCCACCGCCATCCGCCGCCTCGGGCGAGGCGTTCAAGATAGATGGAGACCCCGAGGTTCCCGATTGACGACCATCGCCTACACAAGGCAGCGCCTCGACCCCTTTTTTCAAAAGGTACGCAGGTGGGCGCATGTTCACAACTTCTGCCCCGCCGGGATAGCCCTTTGGACCAGCACCGCGCATGAACAGGATACAGTTCTCGTCGATGTTTTCTGATGGATCGTCGATGCGATGATGAAAATCTTCGGGGCCGTCAAATACGATCGCACGTCCTTCAAATGCATTCGGGTCGTCCGGATTTGACAGATAGGTTTGCCGAAATGCCGGACTGATGACGGAGGTTTTCATCAGGGCACTGTCGAACAGATTGCCGGTTAGATTGATGAATCCAGCTTGCGCCTTGAGCGGGTCGCTGACGGGCTTGATGACGCGGATATCTTCGCTGCGGTTTTCGCCACAGTTATCACCCATGGATTTTCCGTTAGCGGTGATCGCATTGGGGTGGGGCAACAGCTTGGCGTCGATCAATTCGCCCACGACCGCCGGTACGCCGCCTGCGTGTTGGTAATCTTCGCCCAGGTATTCCCCAGCAGGTTGCAGATTGACCAACAGTGGCACGTCATGACCGATCTTTTGCCAATCGTCATTGTTGAGCGGCACGCCAAGGTGGCGCGCAATTCCGTTCAGATGAATGGGTGCGTTCGTGGAGCCACCTATGGCCGAATTGATGACGATCGCGTTCTCAAACGCTTCGCGGGTCATGATGTCGGAGGGACGCAAATCTTCCCAAACCATTTCGACGATCCGCTTGCCGGTTTCATAGCTGATCTGGCCGCGTTCGCGGTAGGGGGCCGGAATTGCGGCGGCACCGGGCAGTTGCATTCCCAGAGCCTCGGCCAATGAATTCATCGTCGTGGCGGTCCCCATCGTATTGCAATAGCCGACGGAGGGTGCGGACGAGGCGACCAAGTCCATGAACCCATCGTTGTCAATTTCACCTGCAGCCAGCATCTCGCGGGCTTTCCAAACAATAGTCCCTGATCCGGTGCGCTCGCCCTTGAACCATCCGTTCAGCATCGGGCCGACAGAAAGCGCGATGGCGGGGATGTTGACGGTGGCTGCGGCCATCAGCAGTGCAGGTGTGGTCTTGTCACAGCCAATGTTCAGTACGACCCCGTCAAGCGGATAGCCGAACAGTGTTTCGACCAAGGACAGATAGGCAAGGTTGCGATCCAGCATAGCTGTCGGGCGCTTGCCTGTCTCTTGAATGGGGTGCACGGGCACTTCGATACATGTCCCACCTGCGGCGATAATGCCGTCGCGCACCCGCTTGGTCAGTTCCAGATGGTGGCGGTTGCAGGGACTGAGATCACTGCCAGTCTGGGCAATCGCGATGATCGGCTTACCCGATTGAAGCTCTGCCCGCGTCAGTCCGTAATTCAGATAGCGTTCCAGATAGAGCGCTGTCATTTCGGGATTGTCGGGGTTCATGAACCACTTACGCGACCGTAGTTGTTCGATGCCTATTTTCTTGTTCATTGGCCTGACCAGCCTCCGTCAATGATATGAGGGTGTCCTGTGGTGAACGCGCTTTCGTCACTTGCGAGGTAGACAACCAAAGCTGCAATTTCTTCTGCTGACGCGACGCGCCCCATTGGTTGGCGTTCCACGAACTGCTTCAAGGCTGCATCCTTGCTGCCGAGCTGTTCCCCAAGTGCTGCCACGCGATCATGCCAACTGGGTGATTCCACAGTTCCGGGACAGATACAGTTGCACCGGATTCCCTTGGCGACATAGTCCACCGCCACGGATTTCGTCAGGCCAATTACCGCTGCTTTGGTTGTGCCATAGATGAAACGGTTTGGCGCACCAATCACGCTGGAACAGGCCGAGGACATGTTGATAATTGATCCGCCTTTGCGTTCCAACATACCGGGTAGGGCTGCGCGGATGGTTCGCATCATCGAGCGAACGTTCAAGTCGAAAGCAAAGTCGATTTCATCATCGGTGGCTTCTTGCACTGTTCCGTGATGGACGAATCCGGCGCAATTAAACAGAACGTCGGGATTGGCGCGTGCCACACCATCGGCCACGCTTTCCTGGTCGCGTACATCGACCGCAAATGTCTCGACACCTTCAAGTGTCTTGAGCGCGTCGGTGTTGACGTCGGTTGCAAAAACCTGCGCACCTTCAGCTGCCATGGCCAAAGCACTTGCACGCCCGATACCTTGTCCCGCAGCGGTAACGAGCACGCGCTTACCTTCAAGTCTTTGTTTTGTCATGGATATCCCCCCAGACCCTGTTCAGCGTTGGTGAGTCCTTGCGTTTGTTTGCTGTCAATGGTGACAGATTGGCCTTTGCCGAACAGCCTTCTGCTGCCTTCGCCAATGTGACGCAATGGTTATGTCGACCTGTCTGGCTCATTTGATTTATTGACATGTTTTCACGTCGGCACTGGCTTCGGTTCTGCGGCACTATACGCGCTATATTTTGTTTTGGTATACCAAAACGAATTTCATTTTCCGGCTTGTGAGCCGTCGCTCGCGCTCTTACCGTTTTGAGCGCGTGGCGGTGACACGCCGGTTTGCAAAGCGAAGGTGTGAAATGGATTGCGTGCGTCTTGACCCGTCCGACAATGTTGTAACTGCTACGCGATCGCTTGCGGCGAACACTGCGATCGAGTCAGTGCAGACTTCTGGCCTTATTCCATCCGGCCACAAGATCGCAACCGCGTCCATCAACCAGGGTGAGGCGGTGCGCAAGTATGCCCAAGTCATCGGTTTTGCGTCACAGGACATTGCATCGGGTGAACATGTGCATACGCATAATGTCGCCTTTCGCGCGACCGATGCGGATTATGAATTTGCGACCGACTTGCGTCCTGTAACAGCAGTACCGGAACACGAACGTGATACGTTCATGGGTTTTCGACGGGACAACGGGAGCGTCGGAACGCGCAACTATATCGCAATTGTCACTTCAGTAAATTGTTCAGCGACGGCGGCGCGGATGATCGCAGACCATTTCACGCCCGACGTCCTTGCAGATTACCCGAACGTGGATGGCGTCGCGGCCTTCGTACACGGCACCGGCTGCGGTATGGCCGGTGATGGAGACGGCTTTGAGGCGTTGCAACGCGTTATGTGGGGTTATGCGCGTCATCCCAACCATGCCGGTGTGCTGATGGTTGGTCTGGGTTGTGAAATGAACCAGATCGACTGGTTGTTGGATGCCTGGGGGCTCAAACAGGGGCCCTTGTTCCAGACAATGAATATACAGAACGTCGCGGGCCTGCGCCGCACTGTTGAATTGGGTATCGAAAAGGTTGCAGCCATGCTGCCGCTTGCAAATCAGGCAAAACGAACGGCCTGTCCGGTTTCGGAATTAAAGGTCGCACTTCAGTGTGGGGGATCAGATGCGTGGTCGGGCATTACTGCCAATCCAGCGCTAGGCTATGCGTGTGATCTATTGGTGGCGCAAGGTGGTACTGGAGTTCTAGCCGAAACACCCGAGGTTTACGGGGCCGAACACCTGCTCACTCGGCGGGCGATTGACCGTGCGGTCGGTGACAAGCTGATCGCGCTGATCCGCTGGTGGGAAGACTACACCGCACGCAATCGTGGTTCGATGGACAACAATCCTTCGCCTGGCAACAAGAAGGGTGGCTTGACGACGATCCTCGAAAAATCGTTGGGCGCTGTGGCCAAGGGAGGCACGACGCCGTTGACCGGAGTCTACAGATACGCAGAACAGGTGACCGCCCGCGGTTTCACGTTCATGGACAGCCCCGGCTATGATCCGGCGTCTGTCACGGGACAAATCGCGGGTGGCTGCAATTTGGTGTGCTTTACCACCGGGCGGGGGTCGGCGTTCGGCTCGAAACCAAGCCCGACAATCAAAGTCGCCACGAATACCGAGATGGCTGTGCGCATGTCCGAAGACATGGACGTCGATGCCGGGACGATCCTGAGTAGCGGTGTCAGTGTCGCAGAGAAGGGTCGCGAGATTTATGATCTGTTCCTGCGTGTCGCGTCGGGTGAGGCAAGCAAATCAGAAGCGCAAGGTTTGGGAGACTATGAATTCGTGCCGTGGCAGATTGGTGCGGTGATGTGAAACGGATCGTTGTTGTCGGTGGCGGCCTGATCGGTATCCGTCAAGTGAAAGCTGTGCAGGCCCATCACGACTGCGAGCTTGTTGGTCTTGTCGATCCGGATATGCGCATCGATGCGGGTGCTGATGTTGCGCGTTTTGCGGACATGGACGATGTTCCCGATGGCGTAGACGGCGCGATTATCGCGACTCCGACGGGGCTGCATACGGCCCATGGGGTTACGGCCGCTAAACGTGGTTGGCATGTGTTGATCGAAAAGCCTGTGTCGGACAACGTGGGCGGAGCGGACGTGATGCAAGCGGCCCTGACGCAAGCCGGAGTGCAATCCTTGGTCGGGCACCACCGCCGCTATCACGCTTCGGTTCGCCAATTGCGTGCCATGCTTGCCGAAGGGGCGATCGGCACGCCAGTCACGGCCACGCTGATCTGGGCCATGCGCAAGCCGGACACGTATTTTGAAGGGAACTGGCGCACTGCTGGCGGGTCTCCGGTTCTTATCAACCTCGTTCATGACATCGATATTCTGCGTTTTGTTTTAGGAGAAATTGCGGAGGTTGTCTGTTTGCCTGGACAGTCGTTGCGCAGAGATGGGCGGATCGAAAGCGGTGCGATTGCATTGCGTCTTGAGTGCGGTGCCACGGCGACGATCAGCTTTGCAGACACAGCCCCAAGCCCATGGGGTTTTGAGGCTGGAACCGGCGAGAACCCGAATATCGGTACGACCGGTCAGGACATGATGTGGATCACAGGCTCCAAAGGCGGAATCAGTTTTCCGTCGATGTCGCTTTGGCAGGGCGTCGCATGGGGACAAGCCGCGAAGCGCACCCCTGTAGATGTCGCTGTAAACACGGCCGAGCCCTTGCACGCACAGTTGGATCATTTTCTCGAAGTGATGAATGGTGCCACACCTTTGATCGACGTTGCAGACGCGACCCGGACCTTGGCCATCGCACTGGAAATCGAAGCACAATTACGTGCGCGGCTAGGTTTACTTTCTGGCCACTAAAGTCGTCTGGGCTTTGCCAGAGAGATGGTATACCATTTTTTTGAGAATGTTTGAGGGGGGCCGTGATGTCTGACTACCAAGTGGCGATTTTTGGTCTTGGGGCCATGGGGTATGGTATGGCAGGGGCATTGGTTCGTGCCGGTCTGAAGACGTATGGCTATGATATCAATACCGATGCGATGACGCGGTTTCAGAATGAAGGCGGCGCACTTGGTGCATTCCAAGACGTTGCCGCCACCCTTGATGCTGCGGTCATCGTCGTTGTGAATGCGGCCCAAACCGAGGCCGTGCTCTTTGGTGCTGACGGTATCGCAGTAAAATTGGCCAAGGGGACAGCTGTAGTTGCATGCGCAACGGTCGCCCCTGATTTCGCGCGGTCCATGGAAGCGCGCTGCGCCGAACTGGGTTTGCTCTATATTGATGCCCCCGTATCGGGTGGCACGATCAAAGCGGGTGAAGGCACGCTTTCCATTCTGGCTGCCGGCGTGCCCGAAGCGTTCGAAAAGGCTGCGCCGGTGCTTGATGCGATGTCCGCCAAGGTATTCCGCCTTGGTGACGCTGCAGGCGCAGGGTCATCAATGAAAGCTGTCAATCAAATGCTGACTGGCGTACAGATCGCCGCTATGGCCGAAGCCATGACTTTTGGCATGACCCAAGGTGTGGAACCCGCACAATTCCTTGAAGTAATCACCCAGTGTGCAGGTAACAGCTGGGCCTTGGAAAGCCGCGCGCCTTCGATCGTCAACGGCGATTACCGGCCACTCAGTGCGGTCGACATATGGCCAAAAGACCTTGGGATCGTCCTCGATATCGCAAAAAGTGCAAAGTTCTCTGCGCCGATCACAGCGGCGGCCTTGCAACAGTACTTGGCGGCATCCGGGTCTGGCCTTGGCGGCGAACATGACTCTGCTGTTGCCAAGGTTTACGCGCGCAATGCGGGCCTGACGCTGCCAAAGCAAACATGAGTGGAGTTTCACAGGGAATGGTATACCAGAATCTTATTGTGCGATTTGCCTGACCCGCGCAATGTGGGTCTGACGGGGAGGCGCACATGATGGAACACGACAGAGCGAATGTTAGTTTGGCGCGCCGGGCGTATGCAATTCGGCGCAACGCCCTGTTGATGGGCGAGGTGCAGGGACAGGGGTATATCGGACAGGCGCTGGGCGTGGCCGATGTTTTGGCCGTCTCCTATTTTCATGCGTTAAACTATCGCGCTGATGATCCCGAATGGGAAGGTCGCGACCGGTTCCTGCTGTCAATCGGGCATTATGCTATCGCCCTTTATGCTGCCATGATCGAAGCGGGCATTTTGCCAGACACCGAGATCGAGACCTATGGCATGGATGATAGCCGCATGCCGATGTCCGGCATGGCGGCGTACACGCCGGGAATGGAAATTACCGGCGGGTCGCTTGGCCACGGGCTTGGGATCGCGGTTGGGATGGCGCTGGGCCTCAAACGCAAGAATAATCCGGCCTTTGTCTACAATATGCTATCGGACGGAGAGCTTGGTGAAGGATCCACGTGGGAGGCAGTGATGTCGGCCGTTCAGTGGAAGCTCGATAACCTGATTGCAATAGTTGATTTCAATGACCAACAAGCGGACGGCAAGACCACTGCGGCGCTTGCACAGGTTCCTGAAGTCGGACGATGGCAGGGTTTTGGGTGGTTTGCGCAAGAAGTCGATGGCAACGATATGGACGCTGTCGTCGCAGCGTTTGATGCCGCCCGCGCACATCCCGATCCAGTACCGCGCGTTATTATTTGCCAGACCAAGATGTGCAAAGGCGTACCGTTTCTGGAAGACCGCGAGATCACGCATTTCGTGCGTGTCGAGCCGGACGAGTGGGCGCGGGCGTTGGAGATATTGGACAAGGGGAAGCCTGATGACTGATGCAAGCCTGTCCCGCCGCAAGTCAAAATATAGACCCCGCACCGTGCCGGTGTCCGAAGATGGCAAGAAGCTGACGACCTCTGCCATGATTGCGTCGCTTGATGCGGAAGGGCGCGATACCATCGCCGCCCCCTTCGGCCATGCGTTGGTTGATTTGGCCAAGTCCCGTAGCGACATCGTTGGGTTGACGGCGGATTTGTCAAAATACACCGACTTGCACGTTTTTGCCAAAGCTTATCCGGATCGCTTCTATCAAATGGGCATGGCAGAGCAGGTCATGATTTCAGCTGCCGCCGGATTGGCGCGCGAAGGTTTTACGCCGTTTGCGACAACGTATGCCGTGTTTGCATCTCGGCGCGCCTATGACTTTATCTGCATGGCGATTGCCGAGGAAAACCTGCCCGTTAAGATCGTCTGTGCCTTGCCGGGGCTGACCACGGGCTATGGCCCCAGCCACCAGGCAACTGATGATCTGGCGATCATGCGGGCGATGCCGAATTTGACCGTCGTTGATCCCTGTGATGCGATTGAGATTGATCAGGCCACCCGAGCCATTGCTGATCATCCTGGCCCTGTTTACATGCGTTTGCTACGCGGCAATGTTCCAAACGTATTGGGCGAATATGGATACCAGTTCAAGCTGGGTCAGGCCCAAATGATCCGAGACGGCAATGACGTTCTGTTCGTATCCACCGGCTTCATGACGATGCGCGTATTGGACGCAGCCAAGCGATTGCAGACCGATGGAATCGATTGCGGCGTACTGCATGTGCCCACAATTAAACCGCTGGACGTGTCAACGATCACGGCCGAGGCGGGTAAGGGCGGACGGCTGGTTGTAACGGCTGAAAATCATTCCATCACGGGTGGCTTGGGCGAGGCTGTCGGTGCAGCCCTGATGCGCGCGGGCGTGAATGTGCCATTCCGCCAGATTGCATTACCGGATGCATTTCTGGACGCGGGCGCTTTGCCCACCTTACACGATCAATATGGCATTTCGGTCGACGCAGTCACCGCGACAGTGAAATCGTGGTTATAGGAGCATCACATGAAACTTCTTCACAGCCAGACAGCGATCATCACCGGCGGTGCAAGCCCACGTGGTTTGGGAAAAGCGACAGCGGCCCTTTTTGCTGAACATGGCTGCCGCGTTGCGATACTGGACATTGATGAGCAAGCTGCCGCTGAAGCTGCAAGTGATCTGCCGGGCGAGGGGCATGTGGGACGGGCCTGCGACGTTACTGACAAAGACGCCTGTGAGGCCGTGGCGGCTGATCTTATCGCGATTTTCGGCAGGATCGACATTCTGGTGAACAATGCCGGTATTACCCAGCCGCTGAAACTGATGGACATAGCGCCTGACAATTATGATGCGGTGTTGGATGTGAACCTGCGTGGCACACTTTACATGTCGCAGTCCGTGATCCCGCATATGCGCGAACGCAAGGCAGGAAGTATCGTCAACATGTCATCGGTTTCTGCCCAGCGGGGCGGCGGCATCTTTGGCGGGCCGCATTATTCCGCAGCTAAAGCAGGCATTCTTGGCCTGACCAAAGCGATGGCAAGAGAGCTGGCACCCCACGGTGTGCGCGCGAACGCGATATGTCCGGGGTTTATTGCAACCGACATCACGGCTGGCAAACTGACTGACGAGATGCGCGCGCAGGTGCTAGCCGGAATTCCCATGGGCCGTGCAGGGACGGCACAAGACGTTGCGGGATGCTGTCTATTTTTGGGATCTGGCCTATCGGCTTATGTGACTGGATCAGAGGTTGACGTGAACGGTGGTTCGCTGATCCATTAATCTGCCTCGCGCAGTTCTAAGCTGATAGATCATTTGCTGTTTTGGCATTGCGTTGTTCGCGTAGTTCGTTTTCGTCTCGGATGACCTGCACGATGTCCTCTGTCAGTTGATCGAGGTGAATGCTGATCGCTTTTCTGATTGCCACGGTGTCACGCTTACGCAGTGCTGCAAGTATGCCGGTGTGATGTTTGATCACGCTGGCACGATTGCGCCGTTTCATAGCGGCAAGGAACCTGCTGCGCCACAATCGAGCGAGAAACCGTCCATGTATTTCGGCAAGGGGCTCGTTATGGGACGCTTTCGCGATGGCTGAGTGGAAGCTCATGTCGATCTCGAACATATCCAGCGGATCCATCGTATCGAAATTGTCGTCCATACGCTTTAGGATTGCGGCAATTTCATCGACTTCCGCAACGGTCGCTCGGGCACAGGCAAGTTCAGCGGATAGTTTTTCGACCGCCAGAAGGACCTCGACATCGTCGGTCACTGCTTTCACATCGGGCACTGCCACGATTGGACTTCGGGCGGGGCGAAGCGTGATCAGACCTTCACGTGCGACGATACGGATCGCCTCTCGCATGGGGGTTCTGCTGACACCAAGTTCGGCTGCGCTGTCGCGTTCCTTGAGTGAATCGCCAGGCACAAGCTTACCCCGCAGAATGTCGCGCCGAAGCCGGTTCGCAATGTTTTCTGGCAAGGTTTGGTCTTGCATGAAATCCTTTCCAAGCATGGCGCGACGGCCCAACGGGTCCGTATTTTTATTGGAAAATCTGGTATACCGAAACTTGTTGCTTGTCGAGCGAGCAGTCAGTAACGTCGGGGCAGATGGTATACCATCGCGATTCACGCTCTGGGAGGATGTGTGAAAACGGTAAACGGCAGGGCAAACCTGCCAAGGGAGGATGAAATACATGAAACTTAAGACATTATTGATGTCGGCTGTCGCCGGCGTCGTGCTGGCTGGCGCTGCCGTGGCTCAGGACGTGACACTGCGTATTCAAACCCACTACGCGACCGAGCACCCAACTGGGAAGATGCTCGCCACATGGATCGACGACGTTCAGACCATGTCCGGCGGCGAGATCGCCATCGAGATGTTCTATTCTTCTTCAGTTGTTGCGACTGTTGAAACCTTTGATGCAGCAATCAACGGCATTCTGGATTGTGACGCGACTGGCGGTGCATATCAGACTGGTAAGAACCCTGCGTTCCAGTTTGTCGGCGACATTATGGGTGGCTATGACACACCGTGGCAGCAGTATAGCTGGCTGTATTACGGCGACGGCTATGAGGCCGCACAAGAGCTGTATAACGCTCAAGGCATGCAGTTGATCGGGTGGGCCATCTATGGTCAGGAATCCTTTGCATCGTCCAAGCCAATCGCAGGTCCAGACGACCTTGTTGGCTGGAAATTCCGGTCCCCTCCGGGCATGGAAACAGAAATCTTTGAAAAGCTCGGCGCATCGCCAATCGTGATGGATTTCACCGAAATCTTTACGGCGCTTGAGACTGGCATCATCGACGGAGCGGACGCGTCCGGCCTCGCCAATAACGTTGGACTTGGTCTGTATGATATCGTCAAGCACGCCAACTATCCTGGCTTCCACTCCATGCCGTCTGACCACTTGGCTTGTAACCAGGCTGTCTGGGACGGTCTGGACGAAAAGCATCGCCGCATCATTGACACGGCATGGCAGAAGCTTTCATTCCAGATTGCGATGGCCAATGAGAAAGCCAACACAGAAGCAGCCGCTGCCTTGCAGGAACAGGGCGTGACACTGTACGCTTGGTCTGATGAAGATCGCGCCGCATTCCGCGTGGCAGCGCAGGCTGCATGGGATGACTGGGCAACACGCAGCCCCGAAGCCGGTGCGCTTGTAGAAAGCCACAAGGCCTACCTCACCCAGCTGGGTTTGATTGGCGGGTAATCGGGTCGCCTAGCTTGACCAGATAAGATCAAGGCGGGTCCAACCGGGCCCGCCTTTTTCAACCGACGTCATGACCATGTGGGGAGGCATGTAATGCAGGAAAATTCGCTATTTCTTGGGCGGTTGCGGGGGCCTGTGAAGATCGCGATGATCGTATTCTGTGCAATCACAGTTGCGCTTTACGTTCTGCTGGTCGGCCAACGCATCTTTCTTGAAGAGTCATATGGCATGTTCGAGATGATCCGACCGGGAGGTAAGCCGCTCGTGCAGCTGACCCTTGTCGTGTTCGGCATCGCGCTTTTGTTTGCATCGCTTTTTTTATCGGACAGCAAGGGGGCGATCGAGACGCCGCCGGACGGATTTTTCGATCTTGTGACCGTCGTGCTCGGCCGCCTAGCGATGATCATGACTGCGTTCATTGTGCTCGTGATGTTCTACGAGGTTGTGTCGCGCTACGTCTTTTCCAAACCCACCTTATGGGCCAATGAACTCTCTCTCTGGATTGCGTGTTTTGTTTTCCTGTTTGCGGGGCTCTACGCGATGCAGCAACGCAGTCACATCCGCATTTACATCATTTACGACCTGATGCCTTGGTGGATGCAGAAGACATCCGACTGCATTTCGGTTCTGCTGATTGTCGGGTTTACCTTTGCACTTGTCTGGGGCGGCTACACTGACGCTGAAAACCGTTTTTTGCGAATGGAGACTTTTGGCACGGCGTGGGATCCACCCATTCCCGGTATCGTCAAACCGGCGCTTCTGATCATCATTGTGCTGGTCTGCATTCAGGCTGTGTCAAATCTGATTGCGGATTGGAATAAGGAACCTGAAGTCCACACACCCGCAGATGAAATTGACGAAGAAGAAATCGAAAACATCCGCCGTACCCTTGAGGGAAAGAACTGATGGTCGATATTGGCACGCTTTCCCTAATCATCCTGTTGGGCATGTTTTTTTTGCTGTCCATCGGGATGCCGCTCGGTTTTGCCTCTGCATTTCTTGCTGTTGTAACGCTTGCACTGAAATTTCCACCTGACCTTTTGTGGGGGGATTTCGGGCGCGGCCCCTTGTCCGTACTCGGGCAGGCGGTTTACCGACAAATGACGAATTATGTTCTGATATCGGTGCCCTTATTCATATTCATGGCCGCAATGCTGGAGCGATCCGGCATTGCGCGCGATATGTATTCATCACTGAACGTCTGGATGAACCGGACACGGGGCGGCATTGCCGTCGCAACGTCGATCATGGCTGTCATCATGGCCGCGATGTCCGGTATTATCGGAGGCGAAGTCGTCCTTCTGGGCCTGATTGCCTTGCCGCAAATGTTGCGCCTTGGGTATGATCGCAATCTAGCAATCGGTACGATCTGTGCTTCTGGTTCGCTTGGAACGATGATCCCGCCATCTATCGTCTTGATCTTTTATGGTCTGGTCACCGAGACGTCGATCAAAGCTCTGTTCACCGCATCCTTCTTGCCGGGTTTCATGCTCGCGTCGTTCTTTATTCTTTATATTGTAATCCGGACGCGGATGAACACATCGCTCGCCCCATTGCCCGATCCGGTTCCAGGTGAGCCTGAAGGCAACGAAAAGCGGCTGATGTTCCTCGGGTTCGTGTCACGGTTTGCGATGTGGGTCACAGGCGTTTTGCTAGCACGCGCGTTGTTCTTTACGGCTACAGGTGACAACGCAATTCGCGAAGGTGAAGATCCGATCCCGCTTGGCATGGTGGCCGACATCCCGTGGATCATTGGTGCATTCATCCTGTTTGCGTTGATTGTCTTCGTCGTTGTGGGTCGGGAACGGACTTCACGTGGTTGGAACATGGGCAAAGGTCTTATCGCGCCAACTGTCGTGATTGGTGTCGTCCTTGGGTCGATCTATGGCGGTATTACCGGCATCACGGAAGCGGCTGGGATGGGGGTTATTGCAGTATTCGCGATTGGTATGATCCGCCGCGAAATGACATTTGATATCGTCTGGGACAGCCTGATTAGAACCTTGCGTTCAACAGGGACAATCATCTGGGTGACGATCGGTGCGGCAGCACTGGCTGCAGCCTACACACTGGTGGGAGGGCCGACGTATGTGGCGAACCTAATCATCGGTGCAGAGTTGCCGACAATGGGGATCATCCTAATGATGATGTTGGTCTTCCTGATCATGGGGATGTTCATGGATTGGGTCGGCATTGTCTTGCTGATTATGCCCGTGTTCCTGCCTATTGTTGTCCGCCTGCCTGCGGAAGAGATCGGTTTCCTTGGCAGCATTGATGCGCGCTATATTCCGATCTGGTTCGGCGTTGTGTTCTGTATGAACATGCAGGTCAGCTTTTTGTCGCCGCCTTTCGGTCCTGCCGCGTTCTACCTGAAGTCCGTAGCACCACCCGAGATTTCCCTGACAGACATCTTCCGAGGCTTCCTGCCCTTCATCTCGCTGCAGCTTTGTGCGCTGACCGTTCTGCTGATCTGGCCAAACATCATCACTGTGTTCTTGTGATGCATCGGGGCGGCACATGCTGACGCTGTGTTGATGCATGGGACATGCGGTCGCCCCAAAAGAAGAACGGATCGCGCTCGCGCTTGGGTCGATGGCCCTTGCGGTCACGCTTTTTACGCTGATCGACACATCCGCCAAGTGGCTGGTGCTTGCAGGGCTTCCAGCGCTGCAGGTCGTATTCATGCGCTATGCGTTTCACTTTCTGCTCGCGGTGGTGATCTTTGTCCCGCGTGAGGGTGTGTCTGCCTTTCAATCGCAGAGTCCAAAACTGCAAATACTTCGCTCGGTTTGCTTATTTGGCAGTACCTGTCTGAACTTCACAGCGCTCAAGTACCTGCCGATCACCGTGACCACGACGATCATGTTCGCTGGACCGATCGTTGTGACGCTACTGGCGATTCCGATGTTAGGTGAAAAGGTGGGCCGCCACCGGATTGCCGCTGTATGTATGGGGTTTCTTGGCGTTGTCGTCGTGATGCAGCCTTGGGGTGCCGCGTTTCACCCGGCGATGTTGCTCAACATTGCAGCCCTGACTGTTGCCTCTGTCTATTTCCTGATGACCCGCATGCTGGCGGGCGTTGAACATAACAGCACAGCACAGCTTTGGGCGTCAGGCTTGGCGACGATATGCCTCGTTCCCTTTGCACTAATGGATTGGGTCTGGCCTGCGGCACCTGCCGACTGGACCTTCTTCTGCTTGATCGGTGTATTTGGTGGAACGGCCCACATTCTGGCCACATCTGCACACCGGCTTGCAGATGCGAGCATCCTTGCTCCTGTCATCTATCTACAGATCTTCAGTGCATCGTTGGCAGGCATCATCTTTTTCCACACCAACCCGACGATCTGGACGCTGGGTGGTGGCATGATCATCATCGGGGCTGGTTTTTATATCTGGTACCGCGAACGCAAACTGCGGGGTCACAGTGTGACCATCGCCCAGACATCTGCAAATTAGAGAGTGGAGAGCGCTATGACCGAGAAGCTGGTTTTGATGGGGGCAGGCGGCAAGATGGGTGTCCGCAGTGCGACGAACCTTGCAAAGACGGATTTCGATGTAGCCCATGTCGAGATTTCGGAAACCGGGCGCGCCCGTTTGAAAGAGGCTGTCGGCGTCGACTGCGTTGAAATTGATGACGCAATGGACGGAGCCGATGTCATATTGCTGGCGGTGCCCGATACTGCGATCAAGGCGGTTGCCGCGTCGATCATCGATAAAGTCCCAAGTGGTGCAATGATTGTCTGTTTGGATGCCGCTGGTCCGTTCGCCGGTCATTTGCCCGAACGGGATGATGTCACCTATTTCGTCACGCACCCATGTCATCCCCCAATCTACAACGACGAGCAGACAGAGGCAGGTCGCAAGGACTATTTTGGTGGAATTGCGGCGCGGCAGGGTATCGTTAATGCGTTGATGCAAGGCCCCGAAGATCACTATGCCCTTGGTGAAAAAGTGGGCCGTGCGATCTATGCGCCTGTCGCCCGCAGCTACCGTGTTACGGTTGAACAGATGGCCTTGCTGGAGCCGGGTTTGTCGGAGACCGTATGCGCCTCACTTCTTGATGTCATGCGCGAGGCAATGGATGAAGTCGTCCGCCGTGGCGTGCCGAAGGATGCCGCACGCGATTTTTTGCTGGGTCATATGAACATCTTGGGGGCGGTCATCTTTGAAGAAATTGACGGCGTATTCTCTGATGCATGCAACAAGGCGATTGAATTTGGCAAACCTGCATTGATGCGCGACGATTGGAAAAAGGTGTTTGAACCGGATGAAATTGCTGCCAGCATCCAGCGTATCACCTGAATGAGCGCGCTGCCTGATACACCTGTATTGGCCTGGCTTGGCGATGATTTCACTGGCGCTGCCGCCGTGATGGAGGTGTTTGCATTCGCAGATCTGCCTGCTGTCTTGTTTCTGGATACGCCAAGCCCGGAGCGGATGGCCGATTTTCCGCGTATGCAAGGAATTGGAATTGCGAGCATGGCGCGCACCTATAGTCCCGCGCGCATGGAACGGGATTTGCCCGCGCAGTTCGAATTACTTGCACAAACCGGCGCGCGGCTTGTGCAATACAAAACATGCTCTACGCTCGATTCCGCGCCGCATGTCGGTTCAATTGGAAAAGCCATGGATATCGGGGCTGCGATTTTTGGCGCGACCACCATCCCGATCATGATCGCGGCTCCAGAAATGCGGCGATATCAGGCTTTTGGGACCTTGTTTGCCGGAACGGATGCGGGCGTCTTCCGGTTGGATCGGCACCCTGTCATGACGCGCCATCCAGTGACCCCGATGGACGAGGCCGACGTTGCGCTGCATTTGGCGCAGCAAACGGATATAGTGATCCAATGTCTTGATCTGGAAACTCTGGCTGAGCCTTCTCGCGCCTGCGCGATGCTTAAAGCCGGGAAGGGCGGTGTAACCATCGATCAGATGGGTCCGCAGGATGTCAGAGCGGCGGGTGCGTTGCTGTGGAACGGTCACAACCGGTTTGTTGTCGGTTCACAAGGGATTGCTTACGCTTTGGTTGCACATTTCCAAAAAATTGGGCTATTGCAGCACGCCCCGACGGTGAGCGGAATCGGACGTGCGGAGCGGATGGCTGTTGTGTCCGGATCAGTTTCTTCAACGACAGCAGATCAGATCACTTGGGCGCTGGATAACGGTTTTGCTGACATAAGACTGGATGTCACACAAGTATGTGGTGGCGATCTTGCCAATGCGGAAGCGCGCGCTTTAGAACTTGCACTGCAGTCTTTGGTACATGGGCAAGTCCCCATAATCTATACCGCTCGCGGTCCTGATGATCCTGCGGTCGCACAATTGCGCGCAGCTGCTGGCGATCAGCTTGTGCAGGTGAACGACGACATCGGTGCCGCACTGGGACGGATTCTGGAGCAGCTTGTCGATAAGGCCGGTCTGGATCGAGCCGTCGTATCGGGAGGCGATACGTCAGGCCATGTCTGCAAAGCTTTGGGAATTGATGCTTTGACAGCTGCGGCTCCGACGATCCCGGGTGCCGCGATCTGCAATGCTCACGGTCGTGCAAGTCCGCTGACACTGGCACTGAAAGGCGGTCAAATGGGCAGTCGCGACTATTTTGGATGGGTTCTGGACGGAGGCGGCGAGAGATGACGCGGCTACAGGCAACTTATGACATCGAAAGTCCGGTGGGGATCCAGCGCGCGGCGGAGGTCATGGCAGGCGAGCAGTCTACAGGGACATTTAGCCGTCTTGCGTCCGAGACCGATGCTTTGCGTGACAAATCTGCCGCGCGGATTGAGGCGGTGACGATCACCGGTTCGGCCGATCATCCCGCTTTACCTTGCCGCTTAAGTGGCGTCACATATGAACAAGGCCGCGTGACGATCAGCTGGCCGATGGACAATTTTGGCCCGTCACTAACAAATATTCTGGCCACGATCGCGGGCAATTTGTTCGAATTGGCAGAGCTTTCGGCAATCCGTCTTGTCGGTCTGGATGTCCCCGAAGCCCTTGCGCAAGCCTGTCCTGGTCCGCAATACGGGATCAGCGGGACGCGGGCATTGATGGGCGTGGACAGTGGGCCGATGATCGGCACAATCGTAAAGCCGAGTGTCGGACTTAGCGCATCACAAACCGCAGCCCTTGTTTCCGATCTGGCAGCCGCCGGAATTGATTTTGTCAAAGACGACGAATTGCAGGGCAATGGACCTGCATGTCCTTTTGAGGATCGCACCCGGCAGGTGATGCAAGCCATCGATACAGCGGCCCAAAAGGACGGGCGTAAGGTGATGTACGCCTTCAACATCACTGACGAGATTGACGCGATGCGTCGGAACCTGGACCTACTTGATAGCCTTGGAGCCACTTGCGCGATGGTATCACTGCATTCCATTGGCTTGGCTGGCCTGCGTGCTGTCCGCGATCACAGTCCGTTGCCAATTCATGCGCATCGCAACGGCTGGGGCCTGCTGTCACGCTCGCCTCACATCGGGATCGCCTTTCCGGTGATGCAGAAAATGTGGCGGTTGGCCGGAGCTGACCATCTGCACGTAAATGGGTTGGCCAATAAGTTTACTGAAACGGATGCTGTCGTAACAGAGGCCGCGCGCGCCGTGCAGGCCCCGCTAAACGACACAGTGCCACATCGTGCGCTGCCTGTATTTTCGTCGGGGCAGACCGCGTGGCAGGTTGGTCCGACCATGGAACTGCTTGGCAATGACGATTTCTTGTTTTGTGCAGGTGGGGGGATCATGAGCCATCCGGATGGACCAGCCGCTGGCATCACCAGTCTGCGCCAAGCCGCTGCAGCCCAAAAGGAGGGTGTTCGCGTCGAAGAATACGCCAAGGAACACCCAGAGCTGGCGACAGCCCTGGTAACTTTCAAATCAGCCGTTACACGTAGCTAGGCTGCAGGTTTGTCGTCTTCCAAATAGTAGCGGATGTTGTCTTCAAAACTGTCATCTGCCTTCAGGCCCAAACGTTCTGCCTTATCGGCATGAATGTCCCATCGCCAGCCAGAGACGATCTTCTTGATATCAGGCTGCGCGTCCCAACGGATCAATTTGGCAGGTTCAGGTCCAGCCACGGCGGTCATGGCATCGATCAGCTGCTTGATTGATAAAGACGTGCCCGGCATCTGCATAACACGGTTCTGCCCGATATCATCGCCGGCGAGCTCTGCTCCTTTGATCAGGTTATCAACGCAGCGGCGCGGGCTGAGATAATAGTGCAGGAAATCGGCATCGACCGGGCAGACAGCTTCTTGGCCATTCAGAGGTTCACGCAAGATCGAGGACATGAAACTACTGGCCGCCCTGTTCGGCTTGCCGGGACGTACTGAAATTGTGGGCAGGCGGAACGCACGGCCATCTATGAATCCTTTGCGCGAATAGTCATTGATAAACAGTTCGCCAGCTGCTTTTTGCATGCCGTAAGACGTCTGCGGATTGGGAAAGCTGTGATCGCCCAACGGATCCTGCGCCTCGCCGCCGTAGACGGCGATCGAAGATGTGAACACGACCACTGGGGACGTTCCGAGCGCTCTGCATCTTTCCAACACGTTGTATGTCCCGAAGAGGTTGATTTTCATCCCTGCGTCGAAATCTTCTTCGGCATGGGCGCTAACGATGGCGGCGAGCAGGTAGATTACATCGGTGTCTTTGCTGACACATTCAGCAACAGATGCGGGATCCGCGATGTCACAGATCATTGTTCGTATTTCGAAGGGGGCGGCCACAGGCGCGGGATCAACCACATCGGCCAATGTGATCCGCGTGATTGCCTGACCGCGCAGCATGCCCGATTTCACCAGTGCCTGTGCCAGTTTCTGGCCAACAACACCACCGCCACCGATAATCAATATGTTCATACCGCACTCCCCCGATTGACCATATCCTTGCAAGACTGCTTGGATGGTATACCATTTCCACAATGCGGTTTGGTGGGGCCTTGTCAATGGTGCCTGCCTGAAGGGGAAAGTCATGGCACAGAACAAAACCATAGGATTCATTGGCGTCGGCTTCATGGGTCATGGCATGGCCTGCAATTTGATGAAGGCGGGCTATCCAATGTGGGTCAAAGGCAACCTTAATCGCACGCCGATTGACAGCTTGGTCGCGAAGGGCGCGCTAGAAGCCGCAACCCCGCGCGAGATGGCACAGCACTGCGATATCATTCATTTGTGCTTGTCAAACTCGCCTCAGGTCGAAGCGGTGATCCGTGGCGAAGACGGTATTCTTGCAGGCGCACGCGATGGGCTGGTCGTGATTGACACGACGACCGCAGATCCGACCTCGACAGTGGTTTTAGCCAGTGAACTAGCCGCAAAAGGTGCCACCATGGTCGATGCCCCTTTAGGACGCACGCCAAAGGAAGCAGAGGCCGGCACGCTGGATACTATGGTCGGGTGCGATGCGGATACGTTTGCGTTGATTAAACCTGTGCTGCAGTGCTGGGCCGGTAACATCACGCATGTCGGGCCGACGGGTAACGGGCATAAGATGAAACTGTTGATGAACTTCATTTCGATGAGCTACGCCGCCCTTTATGCCGAGGCCACTGTGCTTGGCGCAGCCGTTGGCTTGCCACCTGCAAAGACACGCGAGGTGATAGGATCAAGTCGATTGGCAAACGGATTCTTTGATACCTTCATGACCTATGCGGTTGATCGGGATCGTGAGGTTCACAAGTTCACAATCGAGAATGCCGCAAAGGACCTGCGCTATGTCAACGCGATGGCGGCAGATGCAGGGCTGGTCAACATCATGGCTGGTGCGGCGAAACACTACTTCACGCATGTCGAAGCGATCGGAAAGGGTGGTGACTTCGTCCCGATGCTTATTGATCACGTGGGCCGGATGAATGGTTTGGACATGGAGGTCGAGGCTGCGAAGGGTCGCGACTAGAGGGAGAAGACAATGCTGAGCGCTGACCAAAAGGCTGCCTATGACAAGGACGGCTATCTGGTACTTGACGGCTTCATATCGGGTGAACAACTGACCCGGATGCAGGCTGCCACAGACCGGCTGATCGACGCGTCCCGCAACGTGAGTGAGAGCGATGAAATTTACGATCTCGATAAGGGGCACGGGCCGGATAATCCGCGACTGACCCGGATCAAACTGCCGCATAAGCGTGACCAGATTTTTGAAGACGTTTTGAAACGGTCTGCATTGACCGAAGTGCTGACCGATCTGCTGGGCCCGGATACAACACTGATCACTTCGAAGCTGAACACGAAGGCCCCGGGTGGAGGTGCGGCCGTAGAGTGGCATCAGGATTGGGCTTTTTACCCGCATACAAACGACGATCTGCTGGCGTTTGGGGTCTTGCTGGAAGACGTGGATCTGGACAACGGACCTTTGATGGTAATTCCCGGCACGCACAAAGGTCCGATCCTAAGCCATCATACAAGCGGTGTGTTCAGCGGCGCGATCGACCCTGATGATCCGCTGTTCACGCTCGAAAAGGCCGTAACGCTGACCGGAAAAGCGGGCACCGTCACCGTCCATCACGCCAGAATTCTGCATGGCTCCGCACCAAATAAGTCAGACCGGGCGCGCAAAATCTTGTTCTTCGAGTGCGCGGCTGGTGATGCGTGGCCGATCCTTGGGGCCAGCAGCTATATCCATGCCCTTGGACAGCGCTTGTTTTGGGATGACCTTCAGGATCGTCAGATTACCGGATCACCGTGCCTTGCACCAAGACTTGCTCTGGTCCCCGTCACGATGCCTCTTCCGCCGGCACCGGACAACTCGTCGATTTTCAGAATGCAGCAATCTGGCGGTGCAAAAAGCGCGTTTAAGTGATCAATCCTCGATCACTGCGCGCCCGTCAGCCAGCATTTCTACGATCTTCGCTTGCTCACTGAAACCTGCTTTTACCTTCGCCTCAAGCGAGATTTCGGCCGCGCGCACGGCGTCAAGTCTGGCAATCACCGTGTCAATCTGCGCGTGGGGGACGACCACGACACCATTTTCATCAGCGACGATTATGTCCCCGCTTTCGACGGTCTGCCCACCGACACTTGCACCGTAGCCGACCCTGCCGGGACCGGTCGCGTAGGGAGAGTTGGGATTCAATCCGCTACACCAGGCAGGCAGGCCGACATCGCGGATGCCTGTCAGATCGCGCATTGGTCCGTCCGTGACGAAACCGGCACCGCCTTTGTTGCGTATCATCGCGAGCACCATGTCACCAGCAGCTGCAACAGTCTGACCACCGCGCATGGCTGCTATGATGACATCCCCCGCTTGCATGATATGTACCGCTCCTAATGTCGCGAGATTCCCCTCTGGCCCATTTTCAGCAACGATTGCGCAACCGACGATATGGGCGTCCAACAGGGGCGAGATAGCTGTTCCCATACCTCCGCGGCCGTCCATCGCATCGCAAACAAAACCTGTCGGTACGTCGCGAAACGCAGCGACTTGCTTTGCTGTTGGCCGCGCGAAACCTTCACGGATACTCAGAAGTCTTGGGTCTTCAATCATGGCTCGCCCTTTCAGGGATAGTTAGAAATTCGCGAAGGTGCTGAAATTTGCTTGCTTTTGGTATACCAAATTGACAGCCTGCAACAACGCCGTAAATCAAAAGGGAGAGACCTCCATGCCATCCATTCTTATCACGGGCGCGGGTAGCGGCGTCGGGCGCGCCACGGCACATGCGTTTTTGGCGGACGGCTGGCAGGTGGGACTGGTCGGTAGACGCGCCGCGCCCCTTGAAGAAACGGCAGCAGGCCAAGAGGCTGCTATGGTTTTGCCTTGCGATGTCACAAATGAAGACGAGGTTGACAGCACTTTTGGCAAAGCCGCAGCAAAATGGGGCCGGATCGATGCGATGTTCAACAACGCCGGAGTCAGTTTGGGTGGGGCACCGATTGATGAACTTGCCGTCGAAGATATCCGCCACCTTCTGGACGTGAACATCATGGGCGCGGTCATTGCAGCGCGCGCAGCATTTGGTCTGATGCGCAAACAAGACCCGCAGGGTGGACGCATTATTAACAACGGGTCAGTTTCGGCTTATGTGCCACGGTGGGGCTCGGCACCGTATACAGTCTCCAAGCATGCCATAACAGGTCTGACCCGGACGCTTTCATTGGACGGGCGACCCTTCAATATTGCCTGCGGGCAAATCGACATCGGCAATGCTTTGACAGAAATGGCGGCCAAGATGACCAAGGGCGTTCCGCAGGCAGATGGATCGATGGCCGTCGAGCCGGTTATGGACGTTGCCCACGTCGCCAAGTCAGTGCTCCATATGGCGCAATTGCCACTTAATACGAACGTTCAGTTCATGACTGTTATGGCCACGAATATGCCCTTCATTGGAAGAGGATAGCCAATGCTAATGCAGGATCAGGTCGCGGTTGTCACAGGTGCAGCGCAGGGTATTGGTTTCGCTGTCTCCACTTTGCTGTCCTCGCGCGGTGCGCGCGTTGCTGGTTGGGATATTGACCCTGACCATCACGACGCAATGGCGGGCCTTGCGGGGCCGGGTACCGGCACTGCCTTTCAGTGTGACATCACTGATGTTGCGTCGGTCAAGTCCGCCTATGCAGCGACGTGTGACCAATTGGGTGTGCCGACGATCCTTGTGAACAGCGCTGGAATTGCCGGACCAAATGCGCCGGTCGAGACGTATGATATTGATGCATGGCATACGGTGATCGATATCAATCTGAACGGCACGTTCTACGTGAACCGGGTCTGCGTGCCAGGAATGAAGGAAAAAGGCTATGGACGTATCCTGAATATTGCGTCGATCGCAGGCAAAGAAGGCAATCCGAATGCATCGGCCTATTCCGCGTCAAAGGCGGCAGTGATCGGTTTCACCAAATCATTGGGTAAGGAGTTGGCTGGCATGGATATCGCTGTGAACTGCGTTACCCCAGCGGCTGCACGCACGCGCATCTTTGATCAGATGAGTGCCGAGCACATCGACTATATGCTGTCAAAAATTCCACGGGGGCGGTTCTTGGAAGTCAAGGAAGCTGCAGAAATGATCGTTTGGGCGGTTTCACCCGAAAACAGTTTCACGACCGGTGCAGTCTTTGATTTGTCAGGTGGTCGCGCGACCTATTGAACGGTGCGTGGAAGGCACAGTTGATTTCTATTCGGCGCTGTCCATTGGACAATTGCTGCGATTGACATGCCGAGCGGGGGTCAAGACCCTCGAATCGCTATCTCATCCAAAAGAAACTGTCCGGGTGTCGTATTGCAAACGATACGGTTGTTGCAGATAGCTTGGTTCGCTCTGCTTGGCATCACTTGCTAAGCAAAGGAGCCAGACCATGCCTGCTGGACAATCGATGATCGACTACAGGGACAACATCAGCCGCATCACTGGTGAACTGGATGACCTGAGCGCGAGCCTTGATGAATTCGCGGGCACGCTCAAAACGGCGTCGGACGTTGTCGGCTTCGTAGACAAGTCCGGAGACAAAGCAGGTAAAATCCGGAAACTAATCGACAAGCAGTTGAAGCTGCTCGAAGCTACAGAAAAGGCTGGCCCGCTCAGCAGCGTGTCGAAGGTTTTCAAGACGCTTTTGGAAAGCATTGCGCGACCCGCGATGAAAGCAATTGAGGAGCAGGTCGAGAAACTCAACAACATTGGCAAAGGGTCTAAGGAGAAGGGCGAGTTTCTGGCTGATCTAAAGTCGGCCCTGATTGACGCGGCTGACGCACTTGAACTTGTTTCCGAAAAGGTGGCCGAAGCAAAGGATCAGGTCAACGAACACACTGCGACGCTTGACGATACGATTGCGGCGATTGACGCAGCAACGGATGGCGGGCGTACGACGTTCATTACCGGTGCGGATTGGGCTAGCCATTACGCGGACCTTTCGGCCGAAATTGACTCGCAGCTTGCCAATCGTAACGCAGCGATTGATCCTTTGGTTGACGTCTACGAAACGCTAACCGGTCGTGTCACTACGATCCAGCGCACGATGGATTCAGCCAAACTTGATACTGCGCAATTTGGCACTGCAGAATTGGAGAAAATTGCCGGTGTTTTCAATCTGCTTTCTGGACCTCTTGAAGCTGCAGCCGCTGCACTAGAGCCGATCAAACCCCTGTTGGACGCAGCCGGGGTCGTGTTTGACCTGTTTGTTCAACCGGTACTGGACTTTCTGACTGATACTTTGGGCATCAAGCAGCTCCTGATTGATCTCGAAGTGGAGATCAACGCGCTCCTCACCCTTCCTGACGGGATCGAGTTAAAGAACTTTCTGGACGGTCTTGTGTCAAATGCACAAGACATGGCCGATTTGCTAGATGCGTTCAATGTCGACAATTTCGGCATTTTCAGTAGCACCAACGGAATTGAAACAGGATTCCTTGTTGATCTTGAAACCGCAATCTTCGGTGACGCTGTCGGAAAAGCCAACACGGATTCAAACTCTGGTCCGACGTGGTATGGAACCTCAGATATTGACTTAATCGACCTGAGTGGCCGGTCGGGCGGCAAAGGTGTTCTGTTCGATGGTAAGGATGGAAAAGACAACATCACAGGCACCAATGCGAACGATATTTTCGTGGCGAGTGAGGGGGACGACGTTCTTGATGGAGCCGGCGGAATTGACCTGATCTACTTTGATGGGAACTTCGGGGAATACGAAATTCTGGTGAATGAAGATGATGGCTCCATCGTCATCACCCACGTCAAGCCACCCGAAGGAAGCAGGAAGCAAGGGGCTGAGACGCTCTCGAATTTCGAGTATGTCGTCTTTCGAAATATTGCGTTTGAGGTTGCGACATTGGAAGACGCCGTCACCGGCGGCTCCATTCTGCAAGGTAACGAAGATGTGGACGACTTGATGTTCCTAAGTAGCTTTGGGCAAACAGTCGATGGCTTCTACGTTGCCGATGGGCAAAGCGGCGATGACACCATTTTTGGATCGACTGAAGACGACCGACTGATCGGCGGACTTGGCAATGATGTCTTCATTCCGGGTATGGGCGACGACGAAATATACGGCGGTCGTGGTCGGGATACGTTCCAGGTTCTGAACAACGATGACCCTAACAGTGAATTCACGGTCGATCTGATCGCGGGACAGTCGGTGTCGAAAAATACTGACGCCGAAGGTGATGACGTCCTTTACAGTATCGAAAACGTCATTCTGCAGGACGGTGGCCGTCTGAGTGTTCACCGGGTCAAGGGATCAGATCGCGCGAACTCTTTATTGACCGCCGAGGGCACAGACCTGGTAGAAGGGCGCGGCGGAAACGACGTTCTCGACACAAGAGGCGGTGACGATATCCTGATCGGCGGTGCCGGAATTGATCTGCTTCTGGGTGGCAAAGGAAATGATCTCCTGATTGCGGGAGACGCATCTGTTGCTGGTAAATCAGAGCACTACGACGGCGGCACGAACACTTCGGTCGGTGACGGTTTGGGTTATTCGCGCAATGGATTTGTCTACAAAGACCTTCAGTTTGTCGGTGAAGGAAGCAGCCCAATTAACCGTAATGATCTGACTTTCCTGCTGAACAACACCACTGCCGCATCCGGACCACTCCGGATTATTGCTGACACCGGAACCATCGAGCACCTTGATAGCCGCGGTCGTGTCATCGCGACAGATACCGCAGTGGGAATCGAAAAGTTTGCAGGCTCTGATGCGGATGATGTCATCTATGGCGCTGTCGGTACGCGTGAACGATCAATCGAGATTCACGGTGCCGATGGCAATGACACCCTCTATTCAAATGGTGCGAGTGTTACTTGGGGCGGTGATGGTGCCGATCTTATTTACGCGAGTTCTCTTGATGACAGTCAGAACATAACGCCGCTTTTCTATGGCGGCGGAGGTCGCGAAATTGATACGTTGAATCTGACGCAACTGGATGACGTGCGCTGGAAGCTGACGTCACAGGGGACGGGGCCAACTGGCAGGATTTATCTTGTTGAGGCTTTTACCACAAGCGAAACAGGATCCTTATCTTCATCGCAACGATCATACAGCGCGAATGCACATGACATCGAAAAGTTCGTTCTAAGTGAGAACGATGACGAGATTTCGATGATTCTTGATGGCACCCAAATCGGTGATTTCGACGGTCGTGGTGGAGATGACTTACTGATTGTGAAAGGCGGCCAGGCGATTTTCGATGGCGGCGATGGAGATGACGTTGTCAGTTTTGAAGGTGGCGGCCATGGGTCTGTTTCAGGCGGGGCTGGAAGCGATCGTGTGTCGTTTAACACAACGCTTAACGGCGAGTATCAAATCACTGATTTGGGTGCTGGTGATGATTTTGCCTTACTGCAGCGCTATGGCAGCTTTGATGTTGATCAGGCGACGATTGCAGGTGGAACGGGCTATGACACAATCGTTTTTGATCCGATTTCCAATGCATCGATTACGGTGGATGTGGCGGCCGGAACGGCGGCTAGTTCGAATAACAGCATCATCGGAAAATTTGCGGGCTTCGAACTTGTAGTCGGCTCCAACCAGAACGACACCATGAATGGCGACGCTGGCAACAACCAATTCGTCGGGCGGGCGGGTGTCGATATCGTCAAAGGCCGCAATGGAAATGATACCATTTTCGGCGGCGATGGAGCGGATTCTCTTTATGGGGACAATGGAAACGATACGCTACACGGCGGACGCGGAGCGGATATTCTTCACGGTGGTGACGGCATTGATACGGCGTCTTACGCAACCGTGCATCTTGGCGGCCCAGAGGGAGAAGCCATCATCAGTCGCTTTGCTGGTGTATCGGCCAGCATCAAAACCGGCAGAGCTTCTGACGGGAGTGGAATTGACCTTCTTAATGGCATCGAAAACCTTATTGGCTCGATTTACGATGACAAGCTCGAAGGCAATGCACTGGCAAATGTCTTGTCGGGGGATGAAGGCGACGACGTTCTCATCGGTCTTGGGGGTGACGACGCTCTCTTATTGGAAGACGACGACATTGCGCTGGGCGGCACTGGAGACGATGCTTTCTTTGCTAACGAAGGCAGCTACCTGATCAATGGCGGGTCGGGGGTCGATACGCTGGATTTCAGTTCGCTTCGCGGGTCAGTCACATTCTCTTCTTCTTCGCAATTTACGACCACTGTGACGGTCCAGAAGCCCGTCTGGTTTGACAACGGGCAGGACGAAGCCCGCAATGGGCTGACGCCGCAAATGGTGCTGGAGACTGATCTTCTATTTGCGAATGACGCAGCCGATCTTGCGCGCGTTGTGCCCGACACGCAGAGCTTCGAAATCAGATTGGCAACCGAGACAAAGCTGTTTGAAAGCACAGCAGCGAGCATCGAAAAAATCGTTGGTTCGGATGGTGATGACACTTTGGTGGGACGCGATGGTTTTACGGTCGATATGCTTGATCTCAATGCTGGGTCGGAACAGAAACAGTATGCAGAACTGGTCAATTTCGACATGCCGACTGCGTCCCTGTCCGCCGAGGTGCTCTTTCAAAGCGCAGATGAAGTCGACCCCGTAACGGGGCTGATCCCGTTCCTGTCCTATGCCGTCCCCAGTGACAATGAGGCCTTGTTGATCTTTGCATACACCGAAGGCAGTTTTAGCGGCGATATTGGTGTTAGGATCAACGGAACAAACCAGCTCACCGGTATTCCGTCATCAGTGATCCTTGATGGCGAGTTGCACCGTGTATCCGTCACCTATGACAGCAGCAACGGGCAAGTGAAGACGTTTCTTGATGGCGCACTTATCCATACCGGTTCGACAGGTAGTGGTGGCATTTCGTCTGGTGGAACGCTCGTTTTTGGTCAGGAGCAGGACGGGCTTGGCACCGGCTTCAATCTCAATAACCTCGGACGTGGCCAAGTGGCTGATATCCGTATTTGGGATGATGTCAGAACTGACGCAGAAATTGCAGCCAACGCGTTTCGCCATCTCGACAATCCCAGCACCCAAGCAAACCTCGCCGCGAATTGGCGGCCCGATCTGGCCAATCCGAACCAGATCGAAGATGCGGCAGGTGGCCCCGCGCTGACGCTTCGCAGTTTTGATGGCAGCCCGTTGCCAGGAATAACGCGCTTTGTAACTGGTCGTGACGACCACATTTCAGACGGTACCGGTGACGACACCGTTTCATTAGGCGCGGGTGACGACTACGTCCGCGTCGGCGGCGGTGCTGACAGCTTTGATGGTGGATCCGGGACTGACTACATCAGTTATTACGGCAGCAAGAACGGTGTATTTATCAATCTCGATAAGAACTCTGTATCCCGGTCCTGGGCCCAGAACGACAACATCAAAGATTTCGAAGGTGCATCGGGTTCGCGCACGGGTGACGATACGATTTACGGCACCGCCGGAGCGAACACGATCCGCACTTATGGCGGCGATGATCGGGTCTATGCCGGCAGAGGATCCGACAGGGTTGAACTTGGCTCGGGCAACGACTTTGTCCGAGTCGGTGGAGGCAGGGAAACCTTTGAGGGCGGGTCAGGCACGGATTACATCAGCTACTACGCCAGCTCAGGCGGGATCACGGCAAACCTCGCAACTGACGAAATCTCTGGCTCATGGGCAACCAATGACGTGATCAAGGATTTCGAAGGCATCTCTGGTTCAAAAACGGGCGGCGACAGTATCACTGGTACATCGGGCGCAAATACGATCCGTACGTACGGCGGCGACGACAAGGTCGCCGCAGGTGGTGGCGCAGACAAGGTGTTTCTTGGCGATGGCGACGACTATGTCCGCGTTGGCGGCGGAAGGGAGACCTTCGAGGGCGGATCTGGCAGGGACTACATCAGCTATTTCGACAGTCCGGACGGGATCAGGATCGACCTGCGCGATGACGAGGTTAGCAAGGCGTGGGCCACCAATGACAAGATTGCAGATTTCGAAGGTGCCTCAGGATCGCGAACCGGAGATGACACCATGTTGGGAACAAACGGAGCGAATGTTCTCAGGTCCTATGGCGGCGACGACAAGCTTTACGGACGCGGTGGCGCGGACAGGCTTTATGGTGGAGATGGCAAGGACTTCATGGACGGCGGGTCGGGGTCTGATTTGCTTTATGGTGGTGCAGGCGCGGATGTTTTTGAATTCGATCGTGGTGAAGGTGTTGATATCGTGAAAGACTTTCAGAACAACGTCGATACGGTCGTCCTCGACGGATTTGATCTTACAAAGGCCGAGGCACTGGATCTGGCAAAGCAAGTCGGATCAGATGTCGTGTTTGACTTTGGCAGCGGTGGCAAGCTGACAATCGAAGAGGTCACGGTCAACCAATTGGTTAATGATCTTGAGATGGGCTAGCGCTGCGCCAAAGACCCCATGTGCGGAGTGTTAGGCAGTGCAGCACACGCTTGATGAAACATCTCCAGAAAGATTCAGTTGATTTTGAGTAATCAGCCGTGGTTCAGTTGCAGCATACCTTGGCAATAAAGGCATTGCGCGCTGCTGCTTGGGGGAGCGGAGCAGTCTGTTCAAATTTCAGGTCGAATTGGCCCGAAGCGTGCAACCGGCTTCAATCCGTATGTCATCAGGCGGCGCGCCGCCAAAGCCGTGGGATAAGTCATGCTTCATAACGATAAACTGGAACAGTGGGACCGAGACAACTTCTTTCATCCCTCCACACATCTTGCCGAATTTGCGCGGGGTAATCTGCCCAATCGGGTCATCAAGGGCGGCTCTGGGTGTCATATTGAGGACCGTGATGGCAATCGAATGCTTGATGCATTCGCCGGCCTTTATTGCGTGAATGTCGGCTATGGGCGGCCCGAGATAGCAGAGGCCATCGCCGAGCAGGCAAGGGAACTGGCCTACTACCATTCATATGTCGGGCACGGCACAGAAGCGTCGATCACGCTTGCAAAAATGGTGCTGGATCGCGCCCCCGATCACATGTCCAAGGTTTATTTCGGTCTATCGGGATCGGACGCGAACGAAACCAACATCAAGTTGATCTGGTACTACAACAACATCCTTGGTCGGCCGCAGAAAAAGAAGATCATTTCACGTTGGCGTGGCTATCATGGGTCCGGGCTTATGACCGGATCGTTGACAGGGTTAGAACTGTTTCACAAGAACTTCGATCTGCCACTGACGCAGGTGCTTCACACCGAGGCCCCATATTATTTCCGCCGTGACAATCTGGACCAAACCGAAAGTGAGTTCGTTGCATATTGCGTGGCCGAACTCGAGGCGATGATCACTCGCGAAGGGGCTGACACGATTGCCGCCTTTGTAGGCGAGCCACTTTTGGGTACCGGCGGGATCGTGCCGCCACCAGCAGGTTATTGGCCCGCGATACAAGCCGTTCTTGACCAGCACGACATACTTCTGGTCGCAGACGAAGTTGTGACAGGTTTCGGACGCCTGGGATCGATGTTCGGATCCGACCATTACGGAATGCGCCCTGATCTGATAACAATCGCAAAGGGGCTGACATCGGCCTATGCGCCACTGTCCGGGTCTATCGTTTCGGAAAAAATGTGGGCCGTTTTGGAACAAGGCACTGATGAAAACGGTCCGATCGGGCACGGCTGGACCTATTCGGCGCATCCTATCGGCGCGGCCGCGGGCGTGGCCAACCTAGAATTGATCGACAAGCTTGGTCTGATTGAAAACGCCAGGAACGTAGGGGCGTATCTGAACGCAGAAATGCATGCGGCGCTCGCAGATCATTCCCATGTCGGGGACGTGCGCGGCGAAGGCATGATCTGCGCGGTCGAGTTCGTCGCGGATAAGAAAAACCGCACGTTCTATAACGCCAGTGAAAAGATCGGGCCAAAAATTGCGGCAAAGCTGCTGGAGCAGAACAAGGTCATCGCCCGGGCCATGCCACAGGGCGATATTCTTGGATTTGCGCCTCCGTTCTGTCTGACCCGTGACGATGTGGACCAAATCGTTTCCGCGACCCGGCAAGCGATTAAGGGTATTCTGGGCTAACCCGTGAAGGAGCAAGGTTATGACCGCGCAGGTTTCTGCTTTCGAGACGTCTGAATATGTCCACCGCATCGCCAAGACCAGGGTGGCGATGTTGGACGCAGGGCTTGATGCGATTTTTGTTACTGACCCGTCCAATCAGGCTTGGTTGACTGGATATGACGGGTGGTCCTTTTACGTCCATCAGGGTGTCATCCTCATGCAAGAGGGCGAGCCGATCTGGTGGGGTCGCCATATGGACATGATGGGCGGTCGTCGGACCTGCTGGATGCAGCATGAAAATATCCTTGGCTACGGCGATCACTTTGTGCAGTCGACGGCGATCCACCCGATGCAAGACCTTGCAGTGCACCTGAAACGTCTTGGCTTGGACCGCGCCCGGATCGGGGTCGAAATGGAGAATTACTATTACTCCGCCAAAGCCCATGCCGTACTTACCGAAGAACTGCCTGACGCAAAGCTAATCGATGCGACCGCGCTGGTGAACTGGCAACGGATTGTCAAATCGGAGGCCGAGATCGGCTTCATCCGTAAAGCGGCGCGGATTTCTGAGAAGGTGATCCGGACGGCGATTGAGCGCGCAGCACCCGGCGTGCGCAAAAACGATCTTGTAGCAGACATAATGCATGCGGGGATTTCCGGGGTCGAAGGCGATTGGGGCGATTACCCGGCAATCGTACCTCTGACACCGTCAGGGCTGGATGCGACCGCCGCCCATCTGACATGGGACGGCACGCCTATGCGGGAAGGCGAAGCGACGTTCTTTGAACTCTCGGGATGTTATCGCCGCTATCACGCTCCGCTTTGCCGCACCGTATTTCTAGGCACGCCGCCCGATGAGATGTTGCGCGCGGCAGAGGCGCAAATGGAGGGTATTGACGCGGGCCTTGTTGCCGCACGCGCTGGCAACCGAACTTGTGATATTGCGAACGCTTTCATGAGCGTGCTAGCCAAACATGGTATCGAACGCTCTGGACGCATGGGCTATTCGGTCGGTCTCAGTTATCCGCCGGATTGGGGAGAACGCACAGCCTCTATCCGCAGCGAAGACGAAACTGTTCTGGAAGCCGGGATGGTCTTTCACTTTATGCCCGCCCTTTGGATGGATAGCTGGGGGTTGGAGACGACCGAAACAATCCTGATTCAGGACGACGGTCCGGCCATGCCACTTTGCAATATCGAACGCGAATTGTTCGTGAAGAGTTGATGGGATGATCGCGCAGACCACGCAGATCCTGTCAGACCTCATCGCCTTTCCGACGGTCTCCTCTGACAGTAACTTAGAGATGGTCGCGTATCTCGCGACACGGCTGGAAGACAGCGGAGCAAAGGTCGATGTGCTACTTGATGAGCGTGGGCAAAAGGCCAACCTTTTCGCCACACTGGGGCCGGAGGAAGACGGTGGCATTGTCCTGTCCGGACATACAGATGTCGTGCCAGTCACTGATCAAAACTGGTCAAGTGATCCGTTCAATATGGTCGAACGCGATGGTCTTTTGTTTGGTCGCGGCACATGTGACATGAAGGGGTTTATTGCGGCCACATTGGCGATGGCGCCGACATTCGCGCAAAGCGTGCCCAACCGTCCGATGCATTTTGCGTTTACCTATGACGAAGAAACAGGGTGTATCGGAGCGAAAGACCTTGCACAGACGCTGATCGACCGCGCGATCAAACCATCCATGGCGATTATCGGTGAACCGACAAACATGCGGATCGTTGAAGGTCACAAGGGCTGCTGTGAATACACGACCCGCTTTCAAGGTCTTGAAGGACACGGGTCCGCGCCGGATCTTGGCGTGAATGCGGTCGAATATGCCGCTCGCTACGTCGGTCATCTGCTGAAACTGCGCGAAAATCTGAAATCCCGCTATCCCCAAAACAGCCGCTTCGACCCGCCTTGGACGACGCTGAATATCGGGGCGGTGAACGGCGGGACCGTCCACAACGTCATCGCGTCCAAAGCGCAGGTGGATTGGGAAATGCGCCCAGTACAGGCCAGCGATGCGAACTTCGTGAGAGACGCGGTCCAAACCTATTGCGACGATGTGCTGTTGCCTGCCATGCGGTCCGTCTACCCGGATGCGACAATCGAGACAGAAGTCGTCGGTGAAATCGCAGGTCTGATGCCGACAGATGAAAACGAAGCCTTGCAGGTTCTTGCTGCATTGACCGGAGTGAATAGGGCAGAAGTTGTATCATTTGGAACAGAGGCTGGGATATTCCAATCACTTGGTATGGATGTTGTTGTCTGCGGACCTGGATCAATCGAGCAGGCGCACAAAGCGGATGAGTTTGTGTCTATCGAACAGCTGACGCAATGTCTGGTAATGCTTGAAAGGCTAGGGAGTCATTCAAACAATCTGAGCGAGACATGAGCGGCATTTTTGAAAGTGTCGACTTCGTTTCTTTTTTCTATTGAAGCGGACTGGGGCTCTCGACCGGAGGTTGTCTTGTACCCGAACGTCTTTGATCCAGAGTTCACCATACTTCAGCTTTGACATTCTAGGGCATTGGAACCGTATCTTGCCAATGTGTTCCTTCGTAATCTCGAGAATTGGTATCGCGGCATCATTGAAAGAATGAGATCAGCGCAAGTGCGGGACATTGTAGAAAGGCGCTGCTCTGGGGTTAGGACCCTTGCGCCGTTCACACCGATTCCAAGTCATAGCCAAATGTGGGCTATCGTCGCGGGAAAAGTTATAAATAGAGTGATCAGCACGGCCACCAAGAGCAAGATTGGAGCGTAAATCAGTAGCTTTCTTCAACCTTAAGCTGCTGAAAATCCGACATGTTTCCAAATAGGAAACAATATTATCGGCTGAAAGGCTGGAAATCATCCACGCTTTGAAGCAACATTTTCAAATAGTGATTTGTGAGTATGCCGGTTTTAGGCTCATTATCTTGGGGGATAAAACGTGCTTGCTGATATTTTCATATATTTTCATCTATTGTTTGTCGCAGTCGGGTTGGGCCTTGCTGTACGACTAGATATTCTTTTTTTCCGGGGCCGACATGCTGCGCCCAGTCGCGTTCTTCTTGCCGATACGATGCTCTCACATCAAATGATCAGCACCGCTGTTGTTGGTCTTTGGGGGACAGGCATTTGTCTGATTTACATTCGTACCGGTTTTGTCGCGGCCGAATTCTCACCAAAGCTTTGGATGAAGCTGATCATCGTCACAGCGCTGACAATGAACGCGATGGTGATCGGGGCTTATGTCATGCCGGTGATGAACAGGTTCAGTGACCGCCCGGTGCTTGCAATTCCTGTGAAATATAGACTTCCGATGGCGGTGAGTGCAGCGACATCAGTCTTTTGTTGGTTCACAGCGCTGGCACTGGGGTCCATGGCAATGCTCAAAGTTCAACCTTGGAATACACTGGCACCTGTCATTGCGATCGAATACGCGGTCGGATTGCTGATCGCCATTTCCGTTGCCCTCTGGGCGCGCGTTCCGGATGACTGCGTGCCTGCGCCACGCGAAGCCAACGTTGGGATGCGCGAAGCGGAAGCCGCGATGCGCAAAGCCTGACGGCGCACAATAAATTATTGTACGCCGTAATGGATGCTTATTCGCAACCGCCTTGCGCCCAATTGCGAAGGTTCATTTTGAACGTACCGCCGTAGGGGTGTTTCTTGACAAGGTTCTCTGCACCGGCATCTGTCAGGTAGGAATTAGCCTGCGTGCAAAGATTGGCTTGTTCCCAAGTATGACAGTTCGAGCAATTCTGGTCTTTCCAGTATGACTCTGGAAGCCCTTCAACGGGTGGATAGAGGGGGGTGCCGTCGATCAGCTTTTCAAGTGTCATCCCGACGATATCGGCGGACCCTTCGGTCAATGGCGTGCTGAATGTGACAGGCACACTGTCTGCGACGGCAACCTCCACGACTGTGGCTTGCTCGGGCGCATTCGCGGCAAGTTCGACCCAAAGCAGATCAATCATGTATGCTTTGGCTTCTTTGGTAAATTCACCATTGGGATACTGTTCTATGAATTCAAACACCTCTGCCGAGGTGCCAGTTGCTTTTGCCGCTTCCCATGCCAATGCTTCGGCGCTGTCTTGTGCGGCTACCGGGCTCATCGTCAAAAGGGCAAGTACTGTCGCGGCGGTTATCTGCTTAAACATCGACCGTTCCTTAATATATTACACTGCTCGCCCTTGGGGATAGCGGCACTCTAAGGCTTTTTGATGAAATTTCGTTGGAAACTTTCGATGAAATTGAATCGAAATTACCTCATTTCCGCCCCATTAAAGCACCAATTAACGGGTCTATTCGCTCCAAAGCCGTCCTTTCCCAGGCCATCGTTCGTCTAACGCGAACAATTAGATCAAGGGTATGGCGCACGAATTGAATGGCAGTTTTTTGTGCTGCATAGTTTGGAGAAAACCTATGTCTTATAACGATCTACATGTTTTCACATCAAAGTGGAAACACCTGTGTGTGGCGGGGCTTCTGTGCTTTGGTCCTCAGCAAGCGCTGTCCCAGGAAAACGTTTTTGCACCTGGATGGACGATGAACGCAGAAGCGTCGACCCTTCGGTTCCAATCTGTGAAGAACGAGACGAAAGTCGAATCCAGCACCTTTGGTTCTTATGCCGGAACAATCGACGAAAATGGCGTGGCCACTGTGCGTATCCTCATGGATTCCGTCGATACCAATGTCGACCTGCGCAATGTGCGCATGCGCTTTTTGTTGTTTGAAACATTCCAGTTTCCTGAAGCCGTCGTCACCATGCAGCTTGATCCAGAACAATTGGAAGATCTCCGCGACGTTCGCCGGAAGGTCATGATGGCGAACTACACAATCGAATTGCATGGCGTCAAATCCGAGCGTGAAGCTGAAATCGCTGTCATGCTTCTGGATGACAACACCGTGTCCGTTACTTCGAGCACGCCAATTTCTTTGCCGACCGCAGATTTCGAACTTGATGGCGGGATCGCCAAGCTTGAAGAAGCAGCGAAAGTGCAAATCATTCCGTCTGCGACAGTGACTTTCGATTTCATGTTTAATCGTGCAGGTTCTGCGTCCGAATACGTTACCGCATCGAATGAGATGGCACAGACCGCTGGTCTCGTGTCTGTTGCGCTCGAAGATTCCGGCGACTTCTCAATGGAAGCCTGTAAGGGCCGCTTCGAGATCATGTCACGGACAGACAACATCTATTTTGCCCGCGGGAGTGCACAGCTTGAAGACCGCAGTGGTTTGCTTCTGGACAGCATCGTGGACATTGTGAACCGTTGCCCAGAGCTTGCCATTCGTGTCGATGGTCATACCGACTCCGACGGGAGCGAAATCCTGAACCAGTCATTGTCAGAAGCGCGTGCGCGTTCTGTCCGTGCGTATCTGGTTGAAGCTGGTGCCGACGGCGGTCGCATCGAAGCTGTTGGTTTTGGCGAAACGCTTCCAATCGTTGCGAACAACTCCGAAGAGAATAAACAACGCAATCGCCGGATCGAGTTTTCTGTGATGGAACCAGAATCCGACGTATGAACACAGTCTGCGGCCCCCTTTGCGGGGCCGCACGTCTCGGCTGCATCAAGCCAGGACCCTGTATTTTTCTTCGTCTCAGGCATTCAAAGTCGGTGTGTCGCTCTCGATCGCTTAAACTCTGAAAATTGATAGGTTTCCCAAATGAGAATTGGACTTATTGTTGGTATCTTTGCCCTGACGGGATTGGTGTTCTTCTCAGCCGTCCAGTCATTCGCAAAATCGGATGGACCGGATGTGTTTGCACAAGTTACAGCGCTGACCGCCCAGTTCGAAGAAGATCGGATTGCATTCGAAGAGGAGTCAGCTGCGCTGAATGCACAACTTGAGGTTCTCCGGACAGAGCGCGACGAATTGGTCGATGCCAGTACGCTGGTTGAGGAGAAAATCGCGGTAGCGCAGGCGGCTTTTGCCGATAGCGAAACAAAACTTCAGGGTGTTGCCGCAGAGTTAGACGAAACGCTTGCGCTTGCAGAAACGCTCGAATCCGAAAACGCGGAACTGCAGGTGGCCCTCATCGCCGCAAAAGAGCAAAGCGAAGCGATGAAAGATGACGTGACGATCGCGCTTGAAGCAGAAATCGCTTCCCTTCAGGGTGCGATCGACGAAAAAGCAGCAGCACTCGTATCCGCAGATGCACGTATCTCCGAACTCTCACAAGAGATCACGCAAAAAGAGCAACTTCAAAGCGAACTGGATCAGCTTTCTACCGAACTTGCCACTTCCAAAGCCGAACTCGACACTCGTGATGCGAAAATCGCAGAATTGCAAACTTTGGCAAATCAACCTGCGGTGACGCCAGAATCTGTTTGTCAGCAGAAGTCTGACTCGCTTCTTGCTGATGGCAGTATCGATTTCGAACCGGGGACGACAACATTGGCCGCAAACGCGATGCCACTTCTCGAAAGCATCGCAGCGACCGCAATTTCCTGTTCGCACGTTGATGTGCGCCTTGAAATCGAAGGACACACGCACAGTGGCGGCGGACTGGCCAGCAACCTGTTGCTGAGCAATGGTCGGGCTATGGCTGTTTATGACGCCCTCTTAGAACTAGGCGTTCCATCCAATGCGATGCGTGCCGTCGGCTATGGTGACAGCGACCCGATTGCTGACAATGCGTCAGAAGACGGCCGTCAGCTTAATCAACGCATTGCCCTCGACTGGGAACAGAAATGAATCCCTGTAGATCCATCCAAAGACTGGACTAAGCATGTTTACACCTCTCATAGATTCACTCTTGCACCTGTCAGCAGCGTTTGTTCTTGGCATGGCGCTGGGGTTCGCCATCTGGAAGCTTGGCGCGAAGCAGCAGATCAATGCCGCCAAGAGCGAAATGGATTTCTGGCGCAAACGTCTTGATCAGGAACGGATTGCCCGCGACGACGATCAAAAGAAGATCGAAGCCTTGGAGCATGACCGCACGGTGCTCAAGAAGCATATCTCTGCGCAGGCCAGCTGACGCACCAACTTAATACTACCCACAACTTGGGCATGAGATGCGCGATCATTTGATCGCGCATCTTTTTACGGGGCAGATAAGAGTAAGACAGCGTGATATTCCTGCCAAAAGAGCCATCCAATATGTGTACGTTCATTCTTGACTAAAAAAGCTTGCAAACAGGCGTCGGGATAAGGCGATGTCGGTAGTGCAGACCAGTTCTCTGCCCCAGAGAAATGAGGGTTGCAGCAAACTCAGACAACGGTCTTTTGCTATTTGCTTTCACCGCGCCGCCCGAGACGGGCAATAACATTGACAAAAATTTGTGCTGTGTCTGTCCAGTTCGGCAGGTTTGCTGCGTGTTGATGCGACAACCAGCGCATACGTTCCAGTTCTACCGGGTTTGTAAGCAAGCGCCGCAACGCAGCTTCGAAAGCCGCGGGATCATCGACCGGAACAAGATAGGCCGCATCACCGACTGTATCGGGCACTGCCCCGACGGCGCAGGTGACGACTGGCAGACCGTATTGCATCGCCTCGCTCAACACCATTCCATAGCCTTCATATCGGGTTGCCAGCGCGAAGATGGACGCAGCATTGAAACGGTCATTCAACTCAATTTCTGACAGTTCCCCTCCAAGTCTCACCCTGTCCGACAGGCCGGATTGCTCAATCTGGTATCCTAGGGCACGTGCTGTCGCGAAGTCATGGGCCTTGCCGACGATTACCGCCTGCCACGAAATATCCTGCATGCCGGCCAAGGCAGCAATCAACACATCATGCCCTTTCCGTTCAGCGAGAAGGCCAACTGACAGGATAAGAGGCGGGTCGACTCTGGCAGCAGCCACAGTCGGACGAGTGAAGCCAGGCAAGGCCACCGTGATCTTCGCTGGATCTGCACCGAAGTCACGGGCAAGCACGAGAGCTGTATGCGGGCTAGGCACGATAATGTGAGCGGCGTGGGCAAGCGCGGCAGCCTCGTTCGCGCGCAGGTAAGCCGCGCGTTCTTGGCTCAAGCCAGTCTCCAGCCCCAGCGGGTGGTGGATCATCGCAATGACAGGCGCAGACACCGTCGCAAGGCCCTCTGGATCAATCGCACCGAAGACCAATCCGTCAAGAATGATCGGCTGATCGACCGGAACCGCTCGCAGGAAGTCAATGGTGGTCGAAATATCCGCCTTGGTTGGTTCGGGGAAGCTGTCGGGGAGTTCCAGATGCCGTGTAGTGCAGCCGATTTCGTTCAGGATACGGAGCACAGTGGCTTCGTAAATGAAGCCGCCGGTACGCCGATCCTTGTCACCCGGAATCGCGAAAACTGCATCAGTCATGTCAGCTGCTCGCTTGCATAGATGCCAAGAACTGCCCGTTCGATCCATGTAATCAACCCATATCCGGTAACGGCGGCAAGCGACAGGACGACGACACAAGACCACAGCATGTTGTAATTTGACGTGCTGGCCGTCAGCGCCATCAGCACCCCGATGCCTTTGCCTGTCGCCAGCCACTCAGTCGTCGTGACAGCAAGCAATGCGGCAGGGACGGCCATGCGCGCGCTGGCGAAGAACGCTGGCAACATGGACGGGATCTGCGCGCTGACAAGTAATCGGAAACGACCTGCGCGATAGCTTTGGAAGACGTCCGTTATCTGTCCCGGCGTTTGGCGCAATCCTTGCAGGCATGCGATCAACGTCGGGAAAAAGATCATCACGGCTACGATAGTAATCGTACCAACTGCGCCCCGCCCCAAGGCGAGCACCAGCAACGGTGCCGTCGTGATTATCGGAATTGCACGTAATGCGACTGCGACTGGCAAAACGCTCGAGCTCAATCGCGGAAATAGAACCACGATTGCCGCGAGTGCTGCACCAAGAAAAAGTCCGGCGAGGTAGCCCGGAAAAGTAACTGTCAAAGTTTCGGCCATTGCGCCGAGCAAGATTGCGCGTTGTTCTGGCTGTGCTGTCAAGAATGTCCAAATATCCCCCGGTCGCTTTGCGAAAAAACGGTTGAGATCGAAAGCATCCATGCTGAATTGCCAAACTAAAAGTACCGCGATGGTCAGCCCGGCGAAACCGCCCAGACGAGATAAGAGCGGGCGCTTCTTTCCGGTGGGCGGCGACAGCAAAATCACTGGCGCGTAGCCGATACAACGTTTCGCCACCCAGCTAACTACTCCGTAAGCTAGCATAGCGATCAGCGCTGCAACTGTTGCCAAGCTCCAGGTCGCATTGACTTCGAGCGCCCGCATTGCCCTTAAGGTCAGCACGCCCAAGCCGCGTTCAGCACCAGTGAATTCGCCGATCATCGCGCCGAGAAACGCTGCGGGTGCAGCGATTTGCAGACCAACGAAAAGATAAGGCAGGCTGGCCTGCGCACGTACAATGACCAATGTAATCCACGCTCCGCGTCCGTAGATCGCGACAAGGTCTCGCCAGCTCTGTGGAATTGCACGTAGCCCAACTAAAACCGCCAAGTAAGTTGTGTATGAAACAGCGAGCGCCGCAAGCGTGATCTGCGGACCTATGCCGGGGCCGAAGAGCACGCGCAGGATAGGGCCGGTCGCGACCAAGGGAAGACAGAAGACAAGGAGTGACAATGCCGACACTGCCCGCTCGCTTCGAGGGACCAATATTGCAATAGCTGCCAGAATTATTGCGACTATGTTACCCCAAAGAAATCCCCACGCAGCCGATTGGCTGGTTGCAAGGGTGGCGCGTGCCATGAGGCCAGCATTGTCGAAAAGGTAGGTGGCGATACCGCGAGGTCCTGTGATCAACACGCTGTCTGGATGCAATTGCGCAAGCAATTCCCAGCAGACGAGTGCTGCAAGGCTCCAGATCGTTGTCCGCATCAGATCGCGTCCTGCAACGCGGCCAACGTTTGGTTTGCGATGCTTTGAAAGGCCGTGTCCTGTTCTCTGCGTTTGCCTTCCAGCGTGACAGCGATATCCGCGATAATCGCACCTGGGCGTGGCGACATCACCAGAATGCGATCAGCCAGCATCACCGCTTCGATTACTGCATGTGTCACCAGAATGGCTGTTGTCCCGGTTTCGCGCCAGAGCGGGGGAAGTTCCACGTTCAACCTGCTGCGCGTGATCGCATCGACTGCGCCAAAAGGTTCATCAAGGAGCAATACTTCGGGTGTGGATATGAGCGCACGCGCAATGGCAGCCCGCTGTCGCATTCCGCCGGAAAGCGCGGCGGGCTTCGTATCAGCAAATCCTTCAAGGCCAACGAGCCGGATGAGCGCGTCGACATCGCCCACGGGTTTGCGCGCCAGTTTCGCGCCGAGCGTGATGTTGGTGCGCACTGTGCGCCAAGGTAGCAAAGACGGATCCTGGAACGCCATCGCAAGGCCGCCGCGTTTCGCGAGCGCGCTGGGTGTTTCGCTTCCGATCAGGATCTCGCCTTCAGAGGGTACTTCCAGTCCGGCAATCATGCGTAGAACCGTTGATTTTCCGCAACCCGACGGGCCGACAATCGCAGTGGTCTTTCCTGCTGCAAAGCTAAGCGACAAAGGCGCAACTGCATCGAGGTCGCCAAACTTCTTGGCGACCCCTCTGCATGTGATGTCTGCGCCGGACACGTGCCTAGCCGTGGACTTCTTCCAGCAATGACCGGTCCCAGAGGTCTGCGGATACGTTTCGGTCCAAGAGCGCGAGCGTTTTTATATTTTGGGCGACGGTTTCGTCGGTGAACCATCCGAAGCCATTCGTGTCCGTCAGTTCAGAGAACATGAGCGGCACCTGACGTTCCGCCTGAAGTACCTGTGTCGGCAGATCAAGGCCTGCATCGGGGAACATTTCGACCGTCAGCGCAGCTGCTGCAGCCGGATCTGCCTGATAGTCGTTCCAGCCCATCACTTCACCTTTCAGCATCGCCACCAGATCAGCACGGCGATTTGCGAGGCTGTCCTCGGTGGCGATGTAGGTTTGCGAATGCACTGCATAGCCGTGATCAGCCATCAGCATCGTCGTATTGTCGACCCCTTGTATCGTCATTGCTACCGGCAGATCGGTTTCCCAGCACAAAAGGCAATCGACTTGGCCGCTGACCAGCGGTGCTGGATCATACTGTGTTGGCACGATCTCGATACTGTTGATGTCAATGCCATTCAAAGTGCATAGCGCCTGTAGAACTGGCGTATTCGCGACAGCCATCCCGATTTTCTTGCCGATCAGATCGGCGGGCGTATTTACCGGATTGCCAGCCAGCGATGCGATTGCAAAAGGGTTCTTCTGCATGGCGACCGCGATGATCTTGAACGGTGCACCTTCAGCGACGGCCGCTGCGGTGTAGTCGGCCGCTGAAATCCCGATCAATGCCTGACCTGTGACGACCGGCGGTTCCACTGGAGCGTTCGGGCCGCCTTGTGCAAGCGAAACATCGAGGCCAAGATCCGACCAATAGCCCTTTCGAGCAGCGATATAGCTGCCTCCGAATTGCACCGAATGTAGCCACGACAGCTGAAGATTTGCGGTCGTATGACTTGCTGCAAAGGCAGGTAGTCCGAAAGCACCAACCCCGAGGGCGGCACCCGTCTGCAAGAACGTCCGGCGGGTTGGTTTGGTAAGATTTATCATCATGTATCCATTTGGTTTCGAGTTTCAGCAGAAGGCGAAGCGGTTGCGCGCATCGCGAAATAGAGGCCGGGCATGGCTGCGATCATCAACATTGCTCCATAGGCGATTCCCATTGCGATTCCGGCACTAGCGCTTGCGCCGATGAGCGGGAACAAGGCCGCCGCCGCACCTTCGCGCCAGCCCCAGCCACCCACGGAGAAGGGGATCAACATGGCTGAGAGGATCAGTGGGATCAGAGTGAACCATCCGGCAGGCGGGATCACCGTTCCTGTCGCGCGAGCACTTGCATAGAGGCTGAAGATGAGCAGGACAGTGATGATCAGAGCAAGCAGCATCAGGCGCAGGTCTTTGAACTGGTCAAGAACCAGATAAAGGAAGCGCCCTGTCGCGCCATTTTGGCGCGACAAGACAAAAGCAGTAGCAACAACGACGCACCCAACGGCGATGCCAGTCCAAGCAATCGCTGGCCAAGGGATACCCCCAGGAAGGATCAGCGCTACGGCTATGCCGACTCCAAGGGCTGCGATCATAACGGACTGTCCGATGATCCGGTCTGCTGCGACGGATTGCGCTGCGCGGGTCAGATCGCCTTCGTGGCGCACCCGGACCGCGCGGGCGATGTCACCAGCCACGCCACCGGGCAGCACCAGATTGACCATTTGTGCGATGTAGTATTCGGCCACAGCGCGGGAGAAGCTGATCTCGATTTCCAATGCGGAGGCGATGATCTGCCAGCGTTTTGCCATGAGGAAGGTTAGGGCGGTCAAAGATAGGACAGCCAGCAAAAGCCAACCGACCGAGGCTTTTTGCAAATGCGCCAGAACTGCTGCGCCATCCGCCCACCAGATCAGCAAGCCAAGGATGCCAAGCGAGACCAGAATATTGAAAAACCGCTTCATTCCCGCACCTCGGCCAAGGCGACAGGGGTTGTAAATGCGGCGATGAAGTCGTTCCGAAACGTATCCATTCGCCGCACAGCTAAACCAGGGTCGGGGATCAATCCATCCGTCCATCCCCATCGGTCGATCATGCTGATAACGTCTGGCGGCCCGATCATATGCACCGGCACATCACGATTGTCGCTACCTGCGACAAAACCAGCCGCCTGATGATCGCCAACGACGATAACAAGCGGTGCGGAATCGCCGAGGCGTGCAATATGTTCGAAGGTGACTTGAAGGGAGTAATCGACTGCCTTTCGATAGGCTTCGCGGACGGCATCGCGATCTTTCCATAGCTCACGGGGCGTGGGCCCACGCGCAGCCATTTCGTTGAAGATCGTGCCATCACCGACGTCATCCCAAGAAATAACATCCGGAATTGGCACCCATGGTGCATGGGATGTGATCAATGCGATCTGGATGAAATCAGCGCGCGGATCATCCCCAATCAGATCGCTGTATGTCGCCAGAGTAAACTGGTCGGGCATCGTGACCCAATTGAAACTGTCACCCTTGTAGGGAATGTCTGCAGCCGGAAGAACCTGCTCGAAGCCCATCATGCTGCTTTCCGGCCAGCTAACGGTAATGGCGGGCATGATTGCAGCGGTGCGGAAACCGGCCTCTTGCGCGATGTGGAAAAGGCTCTTGTGGCCACTTGCCAGCATCGCGTTGTAGCGCCCGTTATCGGAAGTCCAAAGCCCACTGGACAACGTGCCGTGTGCTAGCCAGCTTTGCCCGCCTGCCGTTGGCGACTCCAACCATCCACTTTTTGTGGCAAAACCAGCACCTGCAATTGCGTCAGATGCGTCTGATAGCGTGCCGACATGTGTGGGCGCATAGAGCGTATTGTCAAAGCTCGCGCGGCCATAGCTTTCGATGTAGATCAGGATCACGTCTTGTCCCCGCAAGCGATCCAGTAGGTTGTCTGCGCTTGCATAGATGTCCTTTTGCGCATCGAGATTGAATTGCACCAGATCCGCTGCAGTGGCCTTCATTTCAAGTGCACGCTTGTACGCAAGACGCGAAGTCCACGCTGTGCCCGGCGGACTTTTTTCAAACTTCCAATACCCCAAGTGGTGCCCGGCATCGGCGACTGCCCAGCCCCCGCATGCGATAACACCCACAACTGCAAACGACCGTAAAGACTTTGTCAGTTGGACACCTGCCCAAACGTGCAGGCTTTTCAAGATGATAACGTATAGAAACGTCAGGAACAGGATTGTGCCGGCAACTGACAAATAGGCCAAGGGTTTGCCGATACTATCGCCCAATAGTCCGATCCCTGATTCAATCAGAAAGGCATCTAGAATGGGATTAAACGTCCGATTGTAGGCCGTGAACATGCCGTAATCGGCAAGTTTGAGAAATGTCGCAGTGACCAGCACTGCTGCCAAAAATAGGGGCACGCCCCAGCGTCGTCCAATCGCGATCATCGCTAAAAGGATCACTGGCAACTCGATCGGAAAACGGTTGAGTGCGGACCATTTCATCGTGCCGGGGTGGTTGGGCAGGACCAAAATCGCAAAGAGCACCCCCGCCGCGGCGGCGAGAACGATGAGCTTTCTCATGCGCCGCGTCGCGCCAGAAACAGCGCATCAAGGGCAAAGGAATAAAGGAGTGCGGCTGCAGCGGTAACAGCAACCGGTGTCAACAGAGCGGCAGGAGTCAGTGGAAAGATGAGGATAATCAACGCCGCAATCTGGATCACGCATATGGTTTTGCGGCGCATGCTTTGCGGTAAGTCACCTTGCAGAACTGGCCACACAATTCCCGCGATCACAAAGACGTAGCGACTGAATCCAAGGACAAGGATCGCATATCCCACTGTCCCGCTGGCCAAAAGAACCAGCGCCAACACCGCACCAAGCAACGCATCAATTTCCATGTCGAACCGCGCACCAAAGGCCGATTCAAGACCGGCACGCCGCGCGAGCCATCCATCGAACCCATCCAATGCAAAGGCTACAACCGCGATGCTAAAGACAATCCAAGCGGAAACTGGCACGAAGATTGCCCCAAAAAGCACTGCAATCAACGCCGCACGGAACAGGGTCACGCCATTGCAGGCTCCCAGTTCTTCATGCGGATAGCTTTGAAGCACCCCGCGCAGGCTAAGTCCGGTAATCACAGCAAAAATGAACATTGAGGGCAGGGGCATGTCAAACAGCATTTGTGTGACAACCCCAACGCCCAACAGCAAGACAAACGAAAGCAGTGCGAAATACAGGGCAGGCTTGCCCATGCCCCATGGTCGTCCTTCGTGCTGCGGATCGCTGTGTATCATGTCGTGCTCTTCGCGCTATTCCTGAACTTTGATCTAGACCACCTTTCGGTTTTGACTACTGTACCAATTGGCTTTCATCAGCGTTTTGCCGCCAAAATTCATCCAACGATGACCCGTCCGGCAAGCGGGCGATGATCCGATGCCAGGTTCGTTTCTGGCGTGTCGATCACACTAACGTCTTTCACCGTTCCTGGAGCGTTGGTCAAAATGCGGTCCAGAGGAAGAAGCGGCCGCCCTGTCGGAAATGTTGCAAGTGATGGGCCGCACAACTTCGTACCCACGCATTTACGTGAAAGCGCTATCCCGCCCCAGGGTCGCCATTCATTCAGATCACCCAGTAGAATTGTCTGCATGTCAGGGCGGCGGCGTAGGTACTGCCCGATGATACGCATCTGTATGATCCGGAGGGGTTGCGACAATGATAAATGCGTGGACATGATCCTGCACATCTTGCCATCTACCTTTGTTTCAACGGAAACTGCGCCGCGATGGCAATGACCAGGCAAGTCGATCAGGTCTGCGTGGACCTGCTCAAAACGTGGATGAAGGAACAGGATCGTGCCCAGAAAACCGTCGCTTTGTGGCCCCCAGCGCAGTGACAGTGTGTTATGGACATAATCCAATCCCGTCAGTTCTGCGACACGGGCAACATCCAAGATACTGGCATGCGGACGGCATTCGCCATCCGCCTCTTGCAGTGCGAGGATGTCGTCAGCGTGCGGAACAAGCGCTGTTCCGATCGCTTCGACGACCCGACCGGGATTGACGTTTCCGTCCCGTCCTTTTGCACGGTGGATGTTCCACGTCGCACAGCTCAGCTCCAACACAACCGACCCTCTCACGTTTCAGTGAACCGACCCAACAGTGAGTGCTTGGCACACAGTCACCTGATACCTATAGCGAAATTACTTTCATCCAACAGATAACGGAGTTTTCCAATGCGTTTTGTCGCGACAACTGCCTTCATCACAGCCATTGGTTCTGGCGCCTTTGCAGAAATGGCGACCTATGAACTGGACCCTGCACACACGACCGTGTTCTTCACCGTGGATCATATCGGCTATGCCAAGACGCTGGGCCTTTTTACGACTGTGTCGGGCAATTTCATGTATGACGCTGCGACGCAGGAACTGGGTGCTGTGAGTGTGAACATCGACGCCGCCAGCGTGGAAAGCTTCAATGATGCGCGCGATGAACATTTGCGTAAGGCCGATTTTCTTGATGTCAGCGCACATCCGGCAATCACTTTCACCGCAACGGGGGGGAATGCCACAAGCGCAACCACAGGAACCGTGACAGGTGATCTGACGATCCTTAGCAATTCCTTGCCAGTTACGCTTGAAGTGACGTTAAACAAATCCGCACCATACCCTTTTGGCCATAAGCGGGACGTCCTCGGCCTGTCCATGAACACGACAATCAACAGAAGCGAATTCGGAATGACCTATGGAGTGGACAACGGTCTTGTGGGTGATGTCGTCGATATCCAGATCGAAACCGAAGCCATGAAGGTGGAATGAGTCGGCCAGCAATCATGGATTCAATCGCGCAAACTATAGCATGAATTGACTGTCGATCGGCCGCGTAGCGGCACCGATGGCGCGTGCCTTTCGGCCGATACTGCCGGCTTCGATCCGCGGCCTGATAAGGCCGCGTGTATCTTGTGTGTTGACGTAGCGCCGCACCCGATCAACCAATTCATCCCGGATGAACCGTGGAAAGGCACCATCAATCAGTATCGCCTCAAAGTCGATAACCGAACAAACAGAGAGCGCGGCCTTCGACAGTTCTTGCGCAGTTTGACCGATCCACGGATCGACGTACCTTGAAAATGTGGTCCAGCTGTCCGGATCGGCCCAAAGGAGTCGTGGGTTTAAGTCGACCTCATTCAGCCGCATTTCCAGTTGGCGAATGGATGCCATGTCGACAAGCTGCATGCTTTCGCCATTCGGGCCGATACTGCGCAGTGAACCCAATGCACCGGCATTGCCCTGACGCCCCTCGTAGACCGCATTGTCCAGTACGACCCCGCCACCGATATAGGCACCAATGAAGAAATAGGCGTAATCGCGGAATTCTTTGCCTCGGCCGTACGTGTGTTCTGCCTGACATGCCGCAGTGGCATCGTTAAGTAAGGACACGGACAGGCTGGTTCGCATATAGAGTTCGTGGCGCAGATCCACGGAACGCCATTCGCTGAATTCGGTCCGCGCATCATCCTGCCGGTCTGGCCAGTTCCAGATTTCGAAGGCTGCCGCGACGCCCAAGCCGCAGATCCGCTCTGCTTCATGAGTGGAGAGTTCGTTCGTGATCGAATTGATAGAAATATCGACAAACGCGAGGATTTCGTCCGGAAGCGGGCGCAGATAGGTCATGTGGCGTTCGTCGCGCACGTTCCCGCTGAAATCGATAAGCACAAGTTCAGTGGACCGTCGCCCGATCTTTAGCCCGAACGAGAATGTTCCTTCGGGGGAGAGCATCATAGGAGTAGAGGGTTTGCCCACCTTTCCACGCACAGGGTCACCGCGCATGACAAGGCCGTCAGCTTCGAGACGGCGCAGGATGCTTGAGACTGTCGGCGGCGACAGACCTGCCCATTTTGCCAGATCACTTGCGGGGACGCCGCCGTTGCGCTGAATCAGCGAAAGGAGCAGCCGCTCATTGTGATCACGAACTCCCCGTTGGCTTAGCCCCGTGCTTATCGATCTGACTATCCCGTCATCCATGCGCACTTTCTATAGGTCTCCTCCGCGCCCATTCATAGGCGTTTTCGATTAATAAAGAAAGTTAATTAATTAATTGACAGCCGCGCTCGAATCGTGCCTTTTTGCGCCACGTGGCGGAAATCGCCGTCTTAAGCGGAGTGGACGCTCTGCAAAAAAATTCGTCTGGGAGGACAATATGAAAAAGCTAATGATTGGCACTGCCGTTGCCGCAATTACATCTGCAGGTGCCGCTATGGCCGATGGTCATGGGACGTCCGCGTGCCTTATCACGAAGACAGATACGAACCCGTTCTTCGTCAAAATGCGCGAAGGCGCCGAGGCCGCCGCGGCAGAGCTGGGCATTACGCTCGCATCCTATGCCGGTCAGGTGGATGGCGATCACGAGGCACAGGTTGCCGCAATTGAGGCCTGTATCGCAAATGGCGCGTCGGGCATCCTGATTACGGCTTCGGACACAGCTGCAATTGCTGAACCTGTTCGCGATGCGCGGGACGCGGGAATCCTTGTGATCGCGCTTGATACGCCGCTTGATCCAATCGACGCAGCAGATGCCACCTTCGCCACTGACAACTTTCTTGCCGGTGAACTGATCGGCAAATGGGCAGCGGGCGCACTTGGTGACGACGCTGCAAACGCAAAGATTGCCATGCTCGATCTGGCCATCAGTCAGCCGACTGTTGGCGTACTGCGCGATCAGGGCTTTTTGCAAGGTTTCGGTATCGATCTTGGTGATCCGTCCATGTGGGGCGACGAAGACGATGCACGCATCATCTGCAACGAAGTGACTGCCGGTAATGAAGAGGGTGGTCGGACCGCAATGGAAACTTGCCTTGCTGCAGACCCAGAAATCAATGTCGTCTACACGATCAACGAACCGGCAGCTGCCGGCGCGTATGAGGCGCTGGTTGCAGCAGGCCGCCAGGACGAGGTGCTGATCGTATCAGTCGACGGCGGTTGTCCCGGTGTAGCTGATGTCGCTGATGGCGTAATCGGCGCGACATCCCAGCAGTATCCTCTGCTCATGGCATCGCTTGGTATCGAAGCGATTGCGGCATTTGCCAAGGACGGAACGTTGCCGGAGAATACTCCGGGTAAGGACTTCTTTGACACAGGCGTTGCACTTGTTACTGACGCCCCTGTCGACGGTGTGGACAGCATCTCTGTCGAAGAAGGCACCGATCTCTGCTGGGGCTGATAAAGATAGGCCAAACGGCTAAAACTGAGATGTGGAGGGCGGATTCCGATCCGCCCTTCCAGCAAATGCGCTTGAACGCGCTTGATTGGGGGGATCGATGTCAGAGAAGTCAGACAATTACGAAAAAGGATTGGAAGGGGCGTCCCAGACGGTTGTTGCCTTTGACGTCGGCGACAAATCTTTCCTTATGCGCAGTCAAAGTGCGTTGCACAAAACACCTTCACTGGTTCCGCTCGTTGTGCTGGTTTGCGCGATCCTGATCTTTACCGGTTGGCTGGGTCCGCGTTTCCTGCCGCAAATGACGCTGGTGTTTCAGCAAATTCAGGTGGTGGGCATCCTAGCATTGGCGCAAACGCTCGTGATCCTCACGGCAGGTATTGATTTGTCAGTCGGCGCAATTGCGGTCTTCTGCTCTGTCATCATGGGGCAGTTCACGTTCCGCTACGGATTGCCGCCGGCCATTGCAGTCGGGTGCGGCCTCGCAGCTGGCGCAGCGATTGGCGCGTTGTCTGGTTGGCTTGTGACGCGGATCAAGATCCCGCCATTTATCGCGACACTTGGCGTGTGGCAAATCGTATTGGCGGCCAACTACATCTACTCAAAGAATGAAACAATTCGCGCGCGCACAATCCGCGAGGAAGCGCCAATCTTGCAGTGGCTCGGCCTGAAGCCAAATGAACAGTTCGTCAATTGGATCGAGCGCCTACAAGGTGTTACCTACGAGCGCATTCGCCCCAACGATACTGATCAGTTCCTGCTAGACCTTATCTGGCAGACAAAGATTACCTACGGCGTGCTGGCGCTAATCGGATTGACTTTCCTGCTGGCTTACATGCTGCGCTCTACAGCCTGGGGTCGCCATGTCTATGCTGTGGGTGATGACCCCGAAGCCGCCGAACTGGCAGGTGTGAACGTCAAGCGGACACTGATGTCGGTGTACATGCTCGCTGGACTTATTTCAGCAATTGCTGGCTGGTCTCTGATCGGGCGCTTTGCATCCGTATCGCCCAGTGCTTCGACCGGACTCGAGGGAAATATCGAATCTATCACGGCCGTGGTGATCGGAGGAATTTCGCTCTTTGGTGGGCGGGGTTCGATCTGGGGGGCCTTCTTTGGCGCGTTGATCGTCGGTGTCTTCATGCTTGGTCTTGGGATGGCACGTGTCAATCCGCAATGGACTTTCATGCTGATCGGCACGCTCATCATTCTTGCAGTCGGCATCGACCAATGGATTAGAAAGGTAGCAGCATGATGGAGCCCATTCTCAGAGGCCGCAACCTCACCAAGCGCTATGGCAAGGTTGTCGCGCTCGATAACTGCGACTTCGAACTCTATCCTGGTGAGATTCTCGCCGTGATCGGTGACAATGGTGCCGGAAAATCAACGTTGATCAAAGCGCTGTCCGGTGCGGTCGAGCCAGATCATGGGGAGGTCGAGCTTGAAGGCAAGCGAGTACAGTTCGCCTCGCCCAACGACGCACGTCATGCCGGCATTGAAACTGTCTACCAGACGCTTGCCGTAAGTCCTGCGTTGTCCATTGCGGACAATATGTTCATGGGTCGCGAACTGCGCAAATCGGGGTGGCGGGGTAAGTACCTTCGGCAGCTTGACAAGCAGGCGATGGAACGGGCCGCGCGTGAAAAACTGAACGATCTTGGTTTGATGACAATCCAGAACATCAATCAGGCGGTCGAAACACTGTCGGGTGGTCAACGCCAAGGCGTTGCGGTTGCGCGGGCTGCGGCTTTTGGATCGAAGGTTATCATCCTTGATGAACCGACGGCTGCGTTGGGGGTCAAAGAATCGCGGAAAGTGCTGGAATTGATCCTTGATGTTCGTTCTCGTGGTATCCCGATTATCCTGATCAGCCACAACATGCCGCACGTCTTCGAAGTTGCGGATCGCATTCATGTGCATCGGCTTGGGCGCAGGCTTTGCGTCATTGATCCCAAAGACTACACAATGTCCGACGCGGTTGCATTCATGACGGGGGCAAAAGAGCCACAAAAAACAGCTGTTCCTGCATAGACAGCTGGCCAAGCCGGCCGGGAAGCGCGACAGGATGTCGGACAACACCTATTCCGCCGTCAGCGACGTCACTCCAGTGTTCCGCTAGCTTCAGACATTGGTTGCAGCGGAACCAAGGTCGGCTTCGGCGTTGGTGACATGCGCAAGGATCGTCTTTTCATGACGCAGGAAGATTTATCCGTGATGGATTACGTCCAGCCCACGGGTATGCTGGTCGAACAGCTTTAGGCCATGTCCTATTTCAAGATACTTGATCGGTTCTGTCACAGTTCTTTGCAAGGTGTATAGCTCGACGGACGCACCGTTGACGGCTCATCTTTTTGCGTCGCTTGCAAAATTCCGCACATGTATGAGGGCAAGAGACATAGTGCGAAGGTGTAAGCGCAGCGTGGATGAATGCTGCGAAAATGCAATGATTGTCGCTCAGGGATTGCTGCGATTTGGCGCTTGCTTGGTGCGGGCGGGGCTGCGCATATTGGGATGGCTTGGAGCGAAGTTCACTAGCAGAATCCGAGTCGAATTTCAGCGTGTGTTCGTGCCGACCAGACGCCCTAACTAAACGTACAGCTAGTTGTGCACACACTGGAGAATTCCATGAAATTCCGCTTTCCCATCGTGATCATCGACGAGGATTTCCGCTCGGATAACTCTTCCGGAGTTGGGATCAGGGCAGTTGCCGATGCGATCGAGAGAGAAGGCTTCGAAGTGCTGGGCATGACCAGCTTTGGTGACTTGTCGCAGTTCGCGCAGCAGCAATCGCGTGCCAGCGCTTTTGTTCTGTCTATCGATGATGATGAATTCACGCCGGGGCCGGACCTTGATCCTGCCGTTCTAAACCTGCGGAATTTCATCGAAGAGGTCAGGTGGAAGAACGAGGATGTGCCGATCTACATCTACGGCGAAACCAAAACCAGCCGACATCTGCCCAACGATATTCTGCGGGAATTGCATGGCTTCATCCACATGTTCGAAGACACGCCAGAGTTCGTCGCGCGTCACATCATACATGATGCGAAGGCTTATCTCGAAGGGATCCAGCCGCCGTTCTTCAAGGCGCTTCTAGATTATGCAGAGGACGGTTCGTACTCCTGGCATTGTCCTGGGCATTCCGGTGGAGTTGCCTTCCTGAAAAGCCCGATTGGCCAGATGTATCACCAGTTCTACGGTGAAAACATGCTGCGTGCCGATGTCTGCAATTCGGTTGAAGAGCTGGGCCAATTGCTGGACCACAACGGAGCTATCGGCGCATCCGAACGCAATGCTGCCCGCATTTTTAACGCGGATCACTGCTTTTTTGTGACCAATGGCACCAGCACGTCCAACAAGATGGTTTGGCACCACACGGTCGCACCAGGCGATGTGGTCGTTGTAGATCGCAACTGCCACAAGTCGATTCTGCACAGCATCATCATGACAGGCGCGATCCCAGTCTTCCTGAAGCCGACACGAAATCACTATGGGATCATCGGGCCGATCCATAAGTCCGAATTCGAGATTGAGTCGATCAGAGCAAAAATTCGCGCGAACCCGCTACTGGCCCATGTTGATGCAGATGCAGTCAAGCCGCGGATCATTACGCTGACCCAATCCACCTATGACGGGGTGCTATATAACACAGAAACCATCAAGGATATGTTGGACGGGTATGTCGACAATCTGCACTTTGACGAAGCATGGCTGCCACACGCCGCCTTTCACCCTTTTTATGGCAACTTTCACTCCATGGGCCGCAAGCGCGAGCGTCCGACCCATTCTGTGACCTATGCCACCCAGTCCATCCACAAACTCTTGGCAGGGATCAGTCAGGCCAGCCACGTACTTGTACAGGATAGCAAGGACACCAAACTGGACCGACATCTGTTCAACGAAGCCTACCTGATGCACACCTCCACCAGCCCGCAATACAGCATCATCGCAAGTTGTGATGTAGCAGCGGCGATGATGGAACCTCCGGGCGGGCGAGCCCTGGTTGAGGAGAGCTTGCTGGAGTCATTCGATTTCCGCCGTGCAATGCGCAAGGTCGATGACGAGTATGGTGCCGAAGACTGGTGGTTTCAGGTCTGGGGCCCGGACGAACTTGATGAAGACGGGGTCGAGAGCCCGGAAAACTGGGTGCTGAAGCGGACAGACGCGGAAGGAGTTCAACGGTCTGACGGAGAAGACTCTTGGCACGGCTTTGGCGACATGGCGCGCGGCTTCAATATGTTGGACCCGATCAAAGCCACGATCATCACGCCGGGACTGAACCTTGACGGGCGTTTCGAGGATAGCGGCATTCCGGCGTCCATCGTGACCAAGTATCTGGCCGAACATGGGGTCGTGGTGGAAAAAACAGGGCTCTACAGTTTCTTCGTCATGTTCACCATCGGGATCACAAAAGGTCGCTGGAATTCGCTTCTGACCGAATTGCAGCAGTTCAAGGATGATTACGACAAAAATCAACCGATGTGGCGCTCGATGCCGGAATTCTGCGCCAAGCAGCCGCGCTATGAGCAAATGGGTTTGCGCGACCTATGTCAGCACGTTCATGAGATGTACGCCAAATATGATGTGGCGATCCTGTCGACTGATATGTATCTCAGCGATCTGACGCCTGCGATGAAGCCGACGGATGCATTTTCCAGCATCGCTGCGCGGACAACGCAAAGAGTGCCAATTGACGATCTGGAAGGGCGGATCACCACCAGTCTTGTAACGCCGTATCCACCTGGCATTCCGCTTTTGATCCCAGGAGAGGTCTTCAACAAGAAGATCGTGGAATACTTGAAATTCAACCGCACCTTCGCGCAGGAATGTCCTGGCTTCGAGACCGACATACACGGCCTTGTTCAAGAAGTAGATGAGAGCGGGCAGATGCAGTACTTCGCTGACTGCGTCGCAAAGGAATAGCACAGCGGCATTTGTGCCGAGAGGCGCGCTTCCGCTATTCGAAAGTGGCGTCTTAGTCATAGGTCTGTTGCCGACCGAAATGATTGAACGTTTCTCATTTCTTTTCAAAGGGTTCATCTTTGGGCGCGCAATTGCATTTCTCTCGAGCGGGATTCCTTTCCAGAAGTAAAGTTGCGAAAAATTGTTGACCGCTTATGATTCTTCGCCTTAGAAATTTCATGTCGCGCGTAAAGTTTCGGAAAATAAATATTTACAACATGCAACTTATGCGCCCGCGACACGAAATACGGGGTTGAAGATATGGGTCGTCGGCACATCAAGAACATGGAGGAATTTGCGGAGGTCAGCCGCATCTCGCGGCCGACGGTATCGAAGTATTTTCATGACCCCGAAAGCGTGCGTGCCACAACCCGTGAACGGATCGAGGCGGCGCTCAAGAAATACGATTACCGCCCGAACATCTTTGCCATCAATCAGAACCGGAAGTTGACCAAGACGATTGGGGTTGTTGTGCCCTATCTGGCTGACCCTTTCTTCGGTGAAATTGCCCGAAACATTGAACGTCGCTGCATTGATGCAGGGTTCTGGCCATCCCTGTATTCCTCGCATGGGTCGCCTGAATTTGAGGTGGAAGTGCTTGACAGTTTGCGTTCGCAGAAACCGGCGGGTGTTCTGTTGGCCCCCTTGGGTCGTATCTCGAACAAGGCAGCGATTGAAAAGTTCTGCAACGACGTGCCGACAGTCCTTTTTGACAGTAATCTCGAGGGTTTGGGCGCTGCATTCGTAGGGTCGGACAACTACAGTTTTGTTTCGCAAAGCGTCGAATATTTGACGCGAACCGGTACTGAACCGGTCTTTTTTGAAATGCGACATCCGCCAAACCCGAATGCCAACAAGCGTCGCAAAGCCTACTTGGAAATGATGGACAAGTTGAAACTGGAGCCACAGATTGTGCAAGTCGAAGGCGACGGTTGGGCGTTCGAAGAGATCGGATATGACGGCGCAATGCGCTTGCTGACAAGCGGTGAAATGAAGTCCAACACGATCCTGTGCAGTAACGATCGTCTTGCAATCGGTTTTCTTGCGGCGGCATTTGAGCAGGGGGTGCGCGTGGGGCGCGGATCGGAATGCGACATGCGGGTTGCATCTCATGACGATCATCCGTTTTCCCGATTCACAGGACCTTCATTGACAACTGTTGCACACGACTATCTTGCAGTGGCAAACCGCAGCGTCGAGACGCTTTTCAAGTTGATCCAAGAGGATAGCGAATCGTTGCCTCGTACAGAGGTGGTCTTTCCCGCTCGTTTGGTACTCAGGGCATCAGCCTGAAAACATGCAATAATTTAACGCGCGTAAAATTTTCGTTGACGCGCGTTAATCGATAGCGGATGCTTCCGTTACGACATCCAAGGAATCAAGGGAGGAAACCGGATGAAACTGAAGAGTGCACTTTTTGCAGCTTCTGCAATGGTCTCGGTCGCGGCAACTGCTGCTTTTGCCGACAGCCATTCGCCAACTCTGACAATCGCAACTGTGAACAATGGCGACATGATCCGTATGCAGGGTTATACAGACCAGTTCACAGAAGAGACAGGCATTGCCGTCGAGTGGGTCACGCTTGAAGAAAACGTTCTTCGTCAGCGTGTCACAACGGACATCACCACCAATGGTGGTCAGTTCGACATCATGACAATCGGCATGTACGAAACGCCAATCTGGGGCGCAAATGGCTGGTTGGTCCCACTGGACGACCTGTCCGAAGAATATGACGTTGACGATATCCTGCCAGCAATGGCCGGCGGTCTGAGCCATGACGGAACGCTCTACGCGGCTCCATTCTACGGCGAAAGCTCGATGATCATGTATCGCACCGATCTCATGGAAGCAGCCGGGTTGGAAATGCCTGACGCGCCAACTTGGGAATTCATCGCCGAAGCTGCGGCTGCGATGACGGATCGTGACAACGACATCAACGGCATCTGCCTGCGTGGCAAGGCCGGTTGGGGCGAAGGTGGTGCATTCATCACTGCTATGTCCAACTCCTTTGGCGCACGCTGGTTCGACGAAGACTGGAATGCCCAGTTCGACACAGAAGCATGGGCGAACACGCTTAACTTCTACAAGAACATGATGGATGCATCCGGTCCGGCTGGCTATGCAACGAACGGTTTCAACGAAAACCTGTCGCTGTTCCAGCAGGGCAAGTGCGGCATGTGGATTGACGCAACTGTTGCTGCATCTTTCGTCACAAACCCGAATGACAGCGAAGTTGCTGACAAGGTTGGTTTCGCACTGGCACCAGACACTGGTCTCGGCAAGCGTTCGAACTGGCTCTGGGCGTGGGCGCTCGGCATCCCTGCCGGCACACAGCAGGAAGCTGAAGCCAAGCAGTTTATCGAGTGGGCCACATCAAAGGACTACATCGAGCTGGTTGCTGCAAACGAAGGCTGGGCCAATGTTCCTCCAGGTGCGCGTACATCCCTGTACGAAAACCCAGAGTACCAGGCTGTTCCTTTTGCACAGATGACTCTGGACTCCATCTTGTCGGCTGACCCGAACAACCCAACAGTTGATCCGGTCCCATACGTCGGCGTTCAGTTTGCGGCGATCCCGGAATTTGCGGGTATTGCATCTGAAGTCAGCCAGGAATTCTCGGCTGTCTATGCAGGTCAGCAAACTGTAGAAGAAGCACTGGAAAAAGCTCAGGCGATCACAAACGACGCCATGGAAGCTGCCGGCTACCGTTAAGCCGATCCATTCTGCGGGGCAGCGTGACTGCCCCGCAGACCCTACCCTAGTATACTCCAGAATCGTTTGACGTCTGCGACGGATGATTTCCGTCAACAGAGGAGCTTTCCGTTATGGCCACACAGCATTCGCGATCCGCTGCCAGACTGATGTTGGCACCCGCAGTCATCCTGCTTTTAGGCTGGATGCTTGTTCCCCTGACGATGACCTTGTGGTTTTCGTTCAGACAGTATCTGCCCCTGCGTGGTGGCGATCAGGGATTTGTCGGGTTCGACAACTACGTCCGCTTCTTTACGTCCAGCGCATTCTGGCCAAGCATTCTGACCACACTGATCATTGTGGGTGGCGTTCTTGTCATTACCGTCGTTCTGGGCATCGTGCTCGCATTGCTGCTGGATCAGCCGATGTGGGGCCAGGGCGTCGTGCGAATTCTTGTAATTGCACCATTCTTTGTCATGCCGACGGTATCCGCCCTTGTGTGGAAAAACATCTTTATGGACCCGGTGAACGGTCTTTTCGCGCATCTTTGGCGGCTCTTTGGAGCAACGCCCGTGGAATGGCTCAGTCAGGCGTCCTTGCAGTCTATCGTGCTGATCGTCAGCTGGCAGTGGCTGCCATTTGCAACGCTCATCCTATTGACAGCGGTCCAGTCACTCGACAGCGAGCAACTTGAAGCTGCCGAAATGGATGGTGCCCCGTTCCTGAAACGGTTCTGGTTCATCATTTTGCCGCACCTGTCGCGGGCGATCACTATCGTAATCCTGATCCAAACCATCTTCCTGCTATCGATCTTTGCGGAAATCTTCGTAACGACGGGCGGTGCCTTTGGAACACGGACGTTGACTTACCTCATCTTCCAGCGGGTTCTGGAAAGCCAGAATGTCGGCCTTGGGTCCGCAGGTGGTGTCTATGCAATCATTCTCGCCAATATCGTTGCCATCTTCCTGATGCGCATCGTTGGCAAGAACCTCGACGCGTAAGGAGAGACGATCATGGCACGCGCTGTCTCGACCAACCGCAAGATGCTGAATACCGCTGTCGCTTGGACAATCGGAATCCTCATCTTCTTTCCAATCCTCTGGACGATCCTGACCAGCTTCAAAACCGAAGCACAGGCGATCGCCGATCCACCTGTCTTCCTGTTCTTTGACTGGACGCTTGAGAATTACGCTGTCGTTCAGGAACGTTCTAATTACATGCGTTTCCTGTGGAACTCGATCATCATCGCCGGCGGCTCGACCATTTTAGGTGTGATCATCGCAGTACCTGCCGCTTGGTCTATGGCTTTCGTTCCGTCCAATCGGACAAAGGATATCCTGCTCTGGATGCTTTCGACGAAGATGCTGCCTGCCGTTGGTGTACTCTATCCAATCTATCTGCTGTTCATCAAACTTGGCATTCTCGATACTCGCGTCGGTCTGGTTGTCGTGCTGATGCTGATCAACCTGCCGATTATCGTCTGGATGCTTTACACGTACTTCAAGGAAATCCCTGGTGAGATCCTTGAAGCGGCACGGATGGACGGGGCCTCCCTAAGGGACGAAATTCTCTATGTCCTTACCCCGATGGCGGTGCCCGGCATCGCTTCCACCTTGCTGCTGAATTTCATCCTTGCATGGAACGAGGCATTCTGGACCTTGAACTTGACTGCCGCAAAGGCCGCGCCGCTGACCGCATTCATTGCCAGCTATTCAAGTCCTGAAGGCCTGTTCTATGCGAAACTGAGCGCGGCCTCCACAATGGCCATCGCGCCGATCCTCATCCTTGGCTGGTTCAGCCAGAAACAACTTGTCCGGGGCTTGACCTTCGGCGCTGTAAAGTAAGGAACAAAACATGGGACGCATACAGCTCAAGCAGGTCAAAAAGTCGTTTGGTGACGTTGAAGTCATCCCGCCTTTGGACCTTGAAATTGAAGACGGTGAGTTCGTGGTTTTCGTTGGCCCATCCGGTTGCGGTAAGTCGACATTGCTCCGCCTGATCGCTGGTCTTGAAGACACAAGCGGTGGCAACATCGAAATCGACGGGAAAGATGCGACCGCATTGCCACCCGCAAAGCGCGGGCTTGCGATGGTGTTTCAAAGCTACGCACTTTACCCGCACATGTCCGTACGCAAGAACATCGCGTTTCCGATGCGGATGGCCAAGATGCCAGAGGCAGAACAGAAAAAGCGTATTGAGGCCGCGGCCAAAGCGTTGAATCTGACTGACTATCTGGACCGTCGTCCGGGCCAGCTTTCGGGTGGTCAGCGGCAGCGCGTGGCCATCGGCCGTGCGATCGTTCGCGAACCTGATGCATTCCTTTTCGACGAACCGCTGTCCAACCTAGACGCCGCTCTGCGGGTCGGGATGCGCATGGAAATTTCCGAGCTGCACAAAAAGCTCCAAACGACGATGGTTTATGTCACGCACGATCAGGTCGAAGCCATGACTATGGCCGACAAGATCGTTGTTTTGCAGGCTGGTGTCATTGAGCAGGTCGGTAGCCCGCTCGAACTTTACCGTGCGCCCAAGAACCTGTTCGTGGCAGGCTTCATCGGGTCTCCAAAAATGAACTTCGTGACTGGTGAAGAGGCAAGTAAACGCGGTGCCCAGACAATCGGTATCCGCCCCGAGCATATTCGCGTGTCTGAAACCGAAGGCGCGTGGCAGGGGACCGTTGGCGTTGCCGAACACCTTGGGTCAGATACTTTCATTCATATCCATGGTGTGCCTGGCTGTGATCCGATGACCGTTCGGGCCAGCGGCGAGGTGTCTGTGCGCCATGGCGACAGCGTCTTTGTCACTCCTGACGAAGCCCAGATCCATAAGTTTGATACGCAGGGACTGCGTATTGCATGAAACGGCTCGACGGCAAGGTGGCGATCGTGACCGGCGGTGCCCGTGGCATCGGTCGCGCGATTTGCGAAGCGTTTGTCGCGGCTGGCGCAAAAGTCGCCGTCGCTGATCTGCTCTTGCCCGAAGCCCAAGAAACGGCTTTAGCGCTCGGTGCGCAAGGTATGCCGGTGGCGGTGGACGTGACCGACCATGCGTCGATTTCGAGAGCAGTTGCCGAGGTCGAGGCAGCCTGGGGCGGGGTCGATATACTGGTGAATAACGCCGGTATCTTCAACATGGCTTCGATCGCCAAGATCACCGTCGAAGACTACCGCCGCCAGTATGACGTGAACGTCGGCGGCACAATTTTTGCGATTCAGGCCGTCGTACCTAGCATGAAGAAGCGCGGCGGCGGTGCGATCATTAACTTTTCAAGTCAGGCCGGCCGCCGTGGCGAGCCGAACATCACGATCTACTGCTCTACAAAGGCTGCGGTCATTTCGGTCACACAGTCCTTGGCGCTAGAATTGGCAGACGACAATATCCGCGTGAACGCAATTGCACCCGGCGTCGTTGATACGCCGATGTGGGACATCGTCGATGCGCAGTTCGCCGAGTACGAAAAAAAACCGCAGGGTCAGAAAAAGCGTGAAGTTGGCGACGCCGTTCCACTTGGGCGGATGGGCGATCCGAAAGACATCGCAGACCCTTGCGTATTCCTTGCCTCTGACGAGGCGCGTTACATCACGGCCCAGACTTTGAATGTCGACGGCGGAAACTGGATGAGCTGACGTGAAACTATCTAATGCCACTTTGAACGCTTTGCCTGATACCGTCCTGCGCCCGACATACGACCGATCGGCGCTTGAGCCCGGGATCGTCCATATCGGGTTAGGTAATTTCCATCGTGCGCATCAGGCCTGGTATCTGCACCGCTTGATGCAACAAGGGCTTGCGCTGGATTGGGCAATAATCGGGGCCGGTGTCCGTCAGAACGACGATGCCCAACGCGTGCGGCTGGAATCTCAGGACTATCTGACGACGTTGATCGAGCTCGATCCCAACGGCCGTTCGGCAGAGGTTATCGGTCCCATGATCGGGTTTGTCCCTGTCGAAGATGGCAATGCAGCACTCATCGCGCAAATGTCCGATCCGGCAATTCGCATCGTTGCGCTGACCGTGACCGAAGGTGGCTACTATATTGATCCGGTATCGAAGGCCTTCGATGTCGACGACCCGGACATGCAGCACGATGCAGCGCACCCTGAACGACCGCGCACCGCATTTGGAGCGATGATTGCGGCACTTAGACAGCGCCGTGACAATGGCACCGGTCCGTTTACAGGGCAAAGCTGTGACAATCTCCAAGGCAATGGAACCATTCTGCGCCAGACCGTCGTTTCTCTTGCACGCATGTCTGATCCTGATCTTGCAGACTGGATTGACGCGAACTGCACCTTCCCAGACTCCATGGTGGATTGCATCGTGCCCGCAACCGGCCCGAAAGAGCTGGAACTGGTCAAGACATTCGGCATCGACGATGCAGCACCCGTGACCCACGAAAACTACCGTCAATGGGTGATTGAGGATGCGTTCTGCGCGGGCCGTCCCCCTTGGGACAAGGCTGGGGCGACGTTTACAGATAATGTGCACGCGTTCGAGTCGATGAAAATCCGTATCTTGAACGGTGGCCACCAGCTGATTTCGGATGCGGGCGAGGTGCTTGGCGTTGAATTCATATCGGGCTGCATGGATCATCCTTTGATCGGCAAATTCTTCCGCAAAGTTGCCGCGCAAGAAATCGCACCGCACGTCGATGCTGTCCCGGGCATGACCGCCGTGTCATATGTCGATCTCATTGACCGCCGTTTTTCTAATCCCGAGATCATCGACACTGTGCGCCGCGTCGCCTTTGACGGATCTTCGCGCCAGACCGGATTTATTCTGCCGACGCTGCGTGATGCGCTAGAGGCAGGCGGCGAAATAAGCGGGCTTGCACTGGGACAGGCGATCTGGGCGCGCATGTGTGAAGGCACACGCGAAGACGGGTCGACTATTGAACCGAATGATCCAATTTGGAGCAAATTGAACGCGGCCGCGATTGCTGCGAGAACGAACCCGGACGCGTGGCTTGAACAGCGTGATCTTTACGGCGATTTGGCTGAACACCAGCATTTGAAGTCCAGCTTTGGCGATTGGCTACGGATGATCTGGAGCGATGGAATGGAAGCAGCTTTACAGAAATATCTCAACACCTGACGTTTATTCCAGACCAACAAATGCCCGTGTGATCGGGCTATCTGCCTTTTCCAGTCCGTCCAGTATCGAAAAATGGTGCTTTCCATCTTCAATGACTAGATTGACCTGCGCGCGATGGCTCTTCCAGCTTGCCTGAAGCGCCTGAGCCTGCCTGATAAATTCCGGCCTTTCATCGCGACCCACCCAAGCGGTCAGCCGTGCGTGCGGGTGAGGTGATGCCAATGCTGTGCTTTCTTGCGTCGCTTCATCATCGGATAGCTGCAGTTGTGCGTTCATGCGCGTTTTCGTCAGCGGACGCAGGTCGTGCAGCCCGCTGATCGACAGGCAGTGCGTGACTCGTTCCATGGTGTGGATCGAAAGCGGTGTATCTTCACAAACCATCCGGCTTGCCAGATGCCCGCCCGCAGAATGGCCGGCCAAGCAAATGGGCCCATCGATGATTTCTGACGCGTATTCGATGGCTTTTCCGATCTGCTGCGTGATTGCGCTGATCCTGCTTTCGGGGGCAAGCGTGTATTGCGGCAGGCACACTGCCCAGCCCAATGCCCGCGCACCCGCGGCGTAGTGGGTCCAAGTGGCCTTGTCCGTCGCGATCCAGTAACCGCCATGGACAAAAACAGCGAGCCCCTTTGGTTGGCCCCCGGGCATCACGACGTCAAGCAGCGCACGTGGCGCATCGCCGTAACGGTGTTCTTGGATTCTGACTCCGCTATCGCGAAACGCGGCGGCATCGGCCATCCATTGTTCAGGCAATCCATCGCTATCGGGAATGTGCGCCATATTGGCAAATGCATCGTCCCAATCAATCATATTGCCCTTTGCGCTGAAAGCAGTCACACCATCTGTCAGCTCATATCTTAGCGGATTGGCAGGGAATGAGAAATCCAGCCTGCGGTCAAAGCTCGATGAATTAGGCGACGCGGATAGGCTTGTTTGGGACGACATCCTTGCGAAATGCATCCTCCTGCACCTGGCGCACGTTCGAAAGTGAAATGCTCATCATGGATTCAAGCGTGAAATAAGCGCGCAAGATCCGAAAGATCAGATATTCCGGGATACAAAGCAAGCCGCGCGGCATGCCGTTCAACAACGTGGCAACCACAGCCATCAACGACGGAGCCCCGAGGAATACGGCAAGAATAGCTTGCCAGATAAGCGGACTATCGGGATTGAATGCGGCGACATATTCGATGATTCCAAAGCAGATCAGCGGGACCAGCATCGCCCGGCGTGCCGAATTGACCAGCATGTACGGGAGCATGATTTTTCCACGGATCGTGATCCAATCGGAATAGATCAAATCGCGACAGCGTGACGAGATATGATAGATTGAGCGGAACCAGCGCATGCGCTGTTCACGCATGTGCTCATAGGCCGAAGGCACTTCAGAGATGTAGCGGATGCGCGGATCAACGACGGATTTGAAGCCAAGCTCGCCAATACGTAGCGAAATGTCTGTATCCTCTCCGTTCATGCCTTCAACAAATCCGCCGAGGTAGCGGGGATGCTCTGTGCGGTAGACCACGAACATGCCGGGAATGCCGACGACCCCTTTGATCGCGCCCATGGCAACGGAATAGAAGCCGTGTTTGACCATCACTTCCAGCAGCCGCGCGCGGTCGAACAGCCCACCACCCGGTGGAATCGGCACACCGCCCACGACTCCGACCTCGGGATCAGTGAAATAGGGGATCGCGCGGCTAAGATTGTCTTCACCCAGCAGCGTATCGGCATCCACACGCACAAGAAGTTCGGTGTCAGCGGCATCAAGACCGGCATTCAGGGCATGCGATTTGCCCGGAGTGGGTACGTCGATGACGCGACCGGTCGCCGCCTCGCAAGCATTCAGCGTGCGTGTCGCGATTTCGGCGGTGTCGTCGGTGGAATTGTTATTCATAATCAGAATTCGCACATCGCCGCCGTAGTGTTTGGCTGCCTTATCCATCGCGTTGATCGTGCGTTCGATGATGTAGGACTCATTATGCGCGGGAACGATGATACTGACGGTCGGTTTGACCTGTGGTGGCCGCATCATGAGCACATCAAGCACCGCAAGAAAGTAGAGCTGCCCGAAGAAGACCGGCAAGAATAGAAAAACGCCGGGGCCGATTCCACCAAGTAAGGCCCATTCGCGCATCGTTCCGACAAGGGGCAAATCTGCATGTGAGGCAAGAACACAAACAGATACAGCGATCCCAAACGTGATGAACAAGCGCAGCAAGGCGCTGCGTTCCCTAGTGGGTCTGTGTTCGACCCTGATGCGCGCCGGCATATGGCCCCATTCCAGTAGTTTCACGGAATAGATTGCGAATCCGAGGATGCCACTGATTATTTCTGTCAGCGACAGGCCATAGCCGTGCCCTGACATGAAGTAGAAGACTGCGTTGATGACATCGAGAATGGCACAAACAAAGAAGAACGTGATCAAAAGATCGAGCCCAAAGAGGAACCGCATCTTCAGCGTTCCTCCTGCGAAGGCCGAAAACGAAATGAAAAATGAGATGATGAAAACGCGTATGGCAACGACGTGGTGCCCTTCGTAGGGCGAAAAGACCCAGTCGTGGTTTGGGAAAAAGCCTTTGAGCGGCGTCAGATTGATCAGAAATAGCTGCCCCAGGGCGACCACGATGAACAACGCGATTGATGCGGGTGCACGCCACTGTGGTACATGACCGGCAAAGCGCTTTGGTGCGCTGTCGACAGAAACAAAGTTGATTTCGGCGCGGTTGTCGGCAGCAGTTGTCATGGTGTCTGCAACAATGAGTTACGGTTCAGATCTAGTGGATCGGCAATTACGGCAAGCGCACCCAGCGCAATGACCGGGTCAGCGCCTTTGAACGCGGCGGCGGGTGTTGCGGTGATCTGGCTGTCGTCGTCGAACCAGACCACGTATGCCGTCTCTGGCAGAGTGGGAAGATCATCGGCATAGTCCGTGCGTCTGACGACCGACAACGTCGCATCCGCTTGAACGACTTGCAGGGTTGAGTCTTTGTCGACCAGCTCTTGAATCAGATCCAGCATCCGCTGTGCTTCGACCAGCGACATGTCCTCGGGTACAGCAAGGGTAACCGGTTGGCGTTGGTTCATGCGGTTCTTGAGCGCCTCTATCCCGTTGTCGAATAGCGTACCGCCACCGATCAGCCGGGTGTCGGGGCGTAGTTCGGCGTAAAGTTGTGGGCCGTTGTTACAGAGCCCGGTCGGTTCATAGCCCGATGTAGCTGTGATTTCGATGACATTACTGTGCGTGATGTCTGCCTCGCGCAGCGACAGCGTCCGCGTCAGGACAGTTGCCCGACCCGGTACGGTTTCGGCGTCGATAATCGACCCATTATGCGTGACGACGATCGTCCATTCAGCACCATTGGGCAGCGGCCCAAGCATCATTTCGTATGCGAAAGCCGTTGGATTTGACTGATGATCTTTCGGCCCGATGCGATACCAATGGCGCCAAGTGGCTGCGCGTTGGAACGCGCGCTTGCCCGCATTTCCGCCTACCTGTGCCACATATTCCGGCCATTCCGGTACGATTTCATCAGTGATAAAAGGTTGGACATCAGACGCAATCAATTCGGCGAGCGGATTGCCTGACAGGGTCTCGCTGTCCGGCGCATCGACAAAACGCACTTGAAAGCCGCGCTGGGCCAGTTGCATTGCGCTGAACCACCGGTCCTGCCGTTGGGCTTCGGACAGCCAACCCGGCCAGCCGATCAGTACGACATTGCCCCAAGCGGCGACCTGATCGCGCGGAGTCAGTTTCTTTTCGTCCACCTGTAAAACTAGGCGGCTGTCCTGTTCGACCTCGATCACGTTCGACCAACCGCCATCAACCGTGCACGCCCCGTCGTCGGCGGGGTTCACCAGCGCATAGCGCACTGCAAGCGCGTCACCGGCTAAATCGTCCGAAGTCAGTCCGATCTCTGCCTTGATGTCGCGCTGGCCAGGACGCAAGAGAACTTCACCGCGCGTCTGGTTGCCGACCAAAACGCGCAAGAGACTGTTCTGATCGTCGCTGATCTGCGCCGCCAAATTCAGTTCAAGCACGCCGGAGACCAGACCAGCATCCTGCGGCAACTGAAAATGCGCTGTCTGCGCGACATTGGAACGGGTCAACATCATCACCCCGTCGGGACGCGCACGCAGCACATCAACCTCAAGGCTTGTTTCCTTGGTATCTGGCTCGACTTCAAAGGTAAGCTGCGGCCCGTTGCCCGCCAACATCTGAGGGACAAGTTCCGTGATGCCAAGTCTTGAAAGGCCAAGCGAGATGCCTGCCAAGACAAAGACCAACAAGGCCAGAATTACCATTCTCATATTCTATCCCACCACGTATAGAACTGTGCGATTTCGGGGCAATCTGCGCCCCGGACGTTGGGGCGCAGATGCTTCGCTTTGCCTATTCGGCAGCGAGCGGCGTTACGACGCCGGGCTTTTGGTTGTCTGTCCATGTGGACACGCACGGGATCATTTCCATGCGGCAACGGTCGGCGTACTTCTGAGAGACCTCCATCGTCTCAGTCAAAAGGCCTTTGGCCAACGTCATGGGTTCGAGCCCCAGATCAATGAAGCCCTTGTTGGATACGACGAGGTCGTTTTCCGCGGCTTCGTTGCGTGGGTTATCAACCATGGCGACCTGCGCGCCGGCCACATCCGCGATCATCGTCGCCAAATCACGCACGCGATGTGTTTCCGTCATCTGGTTCAGGATCTTCACGCGATCACCGCGCGCTGGCGGATTTGCGATAGCAAGTGCAAGGCACTGCACGGTGTCCTGAATATGGATGAAAGCACGGGTCTGCCCACCGGTCCCGTGAACCGTCAGCGGGTGGCCAACGGCCGCCTGCATCAGGAAACGGTTCAAGACCGTGCCATAGTCACCGTCATAGTCGAAGCGGTTGATAAGGCGTTCATCACGACGGGTTTCGTCAGTCTGCGTGCCCCAGACGATGCCTTGATGCAGGTCCGTGATCCGCATGCCGTCGTTTTTGGCATAGAATTGGAACATTAGCTGATCCATGGACTTTGTCATGTGATAGACGCTGCCCGGGTTCGTTGGATACAGGATGTCGCGCTGGAAAATACTGCGGTCGTCGCCTGGCACATAAACCTTGAGGTAGCCTTCGGGAATTTCCAACCCGTCGCCGTCATAGCCATAAACACCCATCGTTCCGAGGTGCACGACATGAACGTCCTGACGCAATTCGGAAATTGCGGTCAGCAAGTTGTGCGTCGCGCCGATGTTGTTATTGACGGTATAGGTTTTGCCGTGCTCACCCTTCATTGAATAGGGGGCTGCACGCTGTTCTGCGAATTGGATAACGGTGTCTGGCTTGATCTGTGCGATCAAGTCACGCAGTCCAGCATAGTCCTTAGCAACATCGATGTTCGAGAACCCGATCGGCGCACCGCCGGTTTCCTCCCATGCTGTCAGGCGGTCTTCCATGGACGCAATCGGCGTCAGGCTGTCGGCACCGAGTTCTTCGTCGATGGCACGACGAGACATGTTGTCCACGATATGCACGTCGTGCCCTTGCGCACTCAGATACAACGATGTTGGCCAACCACAAAACCCGTCACCACCTAGTACGATAATTTTCTTAGACATTCCGCTACCTCTTTTTCGCTGTCTTAAGGGAACGTTAACCATGCGATTTAGGCGCATTCGGGGACCAATTCTGTCAGTGGCAAGGCAATGTTGTGAATTTGGATACATTCTGTTGGTGACGTATCGTCAATGAACTCGCATTTGCTTGGCATTCTTTGACAGGGCAAAGACCACGACCGCTGGACGATCGCGCCGTCCCAATCGACTTGTCGCAAGGCGATTGCTTACAGTGACTGTTTCGCAAGGTGCGACAATTGAACGTTTTTCGTAAAAATTGCTCCTAACTTTCGCCACAAAGCGCGGTCAGATCAAAGTTGTCTAATTCGTAGAAGTGGTGGGACACGGCATGACACTCAAGGGCGACAGGGCGATTCACATCGTTATTTCAGGGGCCTGCAGGCTGGTGGGTCTGTTCGGTCTTGCAGTGTTGCCTGTAATGGCAGTGGCCGACGATCAGTCATTCAGCGCTAGCACGACGCTTGGTTTCGGTCGTGCCGGGCAGCTTATGGATGAAGATGGCACCATGCGGGTCTCATTCGAGAATGCGCCGCATCTGTATTCGACGGCCTTAGTCGAAAACAAGTTGCCCGATGGTGCAAAGCTGACGTATGGCGCTGATCTCGAGGTCACTGGCAATAAGACCGCGCATGGAGTGTCAGGTAGGCAGGCAGGGCTTTCTGTCACCTATCAGCAGAAATTCGGAGAGGACAACGCCTGGCAATACCGCGTCATAGGCAACGTTGACCGCTCACACTCAGAAGGCAGTTGGGATTATCACCGCGAACGTGTTGGCGTGCAGCTGCAGTATCGGCATAGCCCAAAAGTAATGTCGACCGCGATGGTCCGGTTCGGCTATCGCGAGCAGAACGAGGATCGCCTTGCCGGCTTTGACCAGTTTGAATACCTCGCCCAGCTCACCCATATGGTGCGTCCGAACAAGGATCGGTTTGCAATTTCAGGCACGGTATACGCAGAGGCACGCCGCGCCGATCTGGAGCGCTTTAGCTATGACGAATTCGGATTGCGCCTGATGATACGGGTGCCGCTGTCAGAGCAGACAGAGGTCACGGCACGTTCCACCGTCTACAATCGCGCTTACCTGGACGCCTTTTCCAGCAGTGATCCTACAACTCGCGAAGACGATCGGGTAAAAGCAGTGCTGGAAGTCGATCACACTTTGAACGAGAAATACTCTCTCGCCGCATTTGTCGGATGGGATGAAAATGTATCAACGATTGCAGAACGCGCGCATGGCGATGCAACTGTCGGGTTCAGCGTCACCTACAACTGGCGGTAGTTTCGCTAACTCGGTTCTTCGTAGTGGCGATCGGCCTATACATCCAAGTTCAGAAATCTTTTCGCCTTTCGGTGATCTGATAGATACCGCTGGCTACCCAGACAAGCTGCCCTATTTGGGCCTGTCGCCCGTGATCGACGGATCGGGGAAAGTGCGGAACGCGAAGAATAATTCGTTGAAACGCCTTACGTTGTTGGATGAAGTCGCAGCGGCATATGCCGGTTTACGTCCTTGTAAAGCAGGTAGCGGAACCTGCCCGGACCGCCCGCATAACAGGCCTGCGGGCAGAAAGCGCGGAGCCACATGAAGTCACCGGCCTCAACTTCGACCCAGTCTTGATTAAGCCGGTAGACTGCCTTGCCTTCGAGCACATAAAGCCCGTGTTCCATAACATGCGTTTCCAGGAAAGGGATCACAGCACCTGGTTCGAAAGTGACGATGTTGACATGCATGTCGTGACGGATGTCAGACGGATTGACGAAACGGGTCGTGGCCCATTTCCCGTCTGTTCCTGGCATCACGTTCGGCGTGATGTCATTTTCATTGGCAATCAAAACGTCTGGTACCGCGATACCCGGAACAGGCTGATAAGCTTTGCGGATCCAATGAAAGCGCAAGTTATCATCAGCCTTATTGTGCAGTGTCCAATCCGTTCCGGGCGGCAGGTAAGCGTAACCACCCTCCGATAGTGTGTGCTCTTGTCCTTTGATGGACAGTGCTGCACTGCCTTCGACGACAAACAGCACGGACTGCGCAGTTGGGTCGCTTTCTGGCTGGCTGGATCCACCCCCTTTGCCGACTTCCATGATGTATTGGGAAAATGTCTCTGCAAAACCGCTGAGCGGGCGCGCAATCACCCACAGGCGCGTATTTTCCCAGTGCGGGAGATAGCTGGTGACGATGTCACGCATTGTCCCTTTCGGGATCACGGCATAGGCGTCAGTGAATACGGCGCGATCGGTCAAAAGCTGATCTTGACCGGGATGTCCGCCCTTTGGGGCATAGTATTTCGCCGTCATCGCCACTCCCATTGTCTGCCGTTGTGCCAGCCTATGTCATCCCGTCAGGGACAGCAATTGGTCCGCTTAGGCGCGCCTTGTTGAATTCTCCCATGCGACGCAACACGTCCACGCCCAGCTGCCGATAAAGGTCAAGCAAATCGACAAGTACCCAATTCTCTCGGATTTTACCGCCTTCCATGCGCCAGAAATCGAGGCTGCGCAGCAGAACCTCCCGTCCTGCTGGTGCGATTCCCATCCAACCGTCGTCGGTAAGTGTAAGTCGCATATTGGGCCAGCCGGTCTCGCACACATATGCACCTTCGCCGAACCAGTGGGATGAAAGGCCGCCCGTTCCGTCCAATCGGCGGTCGGGCATGGCATTCAGGAACGGGATCTGATGCCAGTTCCGAAACCCCGAGATTCCGCGGCCTGTGCCTATCCCCGCAGGCCCGTACCAATTGAAACACGGGTGCCAGTATTCTTCGAGGTTCATGCAGTGCGGATCAGGATTTTCTGGATACTTGCAAAGATCTGTCAGCATCGCGATAACGTGGTCATGGGTTGCCTGTCCGTCTCCTGAAACGGTCAACCCATCGCCGGTCATCGGACCGGGTGTGCACAGAAACGCCCCAAGTTGCGGTGCCATCGGCCAAGCCCTTGCTTGCATCATCAACTCCGGAATGTCCCAGATTGCTTGCATATGGACGACCTTACCGTCCGCGATCTGGAAGAACTCGTGATAGCGCATATGCGCCAAATGGCCCGTGGGCGGGATGCCAAGGAAAGGGGCCGCGAATGTGCCCATGTAGTTCCCCATCATGCCGACCCAGTCCTGCCCTTCCGGTGTTTTCCCCGCCAAGACGATCATGTCACGCCTTTCTAGGTCTGACATTGCATCATGGAGAGGGCCAAGGCAGTCATCGAAGAATACCGTAGGCCCACCGAGTTCCCCGAAAGGGTGGCACATGTTGATCACAGCACCGCTGCTGAAAACATCGCGCAAAGCCGCTGCGACTTCAGTCTTTTCGAAAGTCGCTGTTGCAGCCCGGTAGGGGGCTAGAAGTGCTTTAAGCTCTTTGGGTGTCATTCGGTTGGCCTTTTTGATCGATACGCCGAACAGATCAGCACCTTTGGGGTGCCAGGGACAAGGTAGAAAACGAAAGGGCGTCACTTGGCGTCAAGCGGACCCTGCTCCAAATGAATTGACCTAACTGCGTAAGGCTGGTGCAGTGCAAATATGGAAATTCAGAAAAACCCTTTTCGCGGCACCGGAATGTTGCATTCAGACCTTGATGCCATGCCGTGGCCCGTCGCGGATGCCTCCGCCACACAAGCCCTGCTTGTCCGGTGCCCGCGCGCTGCTTTAACACCGCTGGTCGCGGCAAGCGACTTGGCCGAGCATTGCAGCGTTGCGAGGATTTTTGTCAAAGACGAGCGCACGCGCATGGGACTAGGCAGTTTCAAAGCGCTGGGAGCCGCGCATGTCATCGCCAAGGACGCCTTGGCGAATGCCTCCGCAGGCAAGACCTACGTCACGGCAAGCGCGGGTAATCACGGGTTGTCCGTGGCAGCAGGTGCAGCAGCATTCGGCGCACAGGCCCGCATCTATATCGCAAACAGCGTGCCCGAAAGCTTTGCGAAGCGTCTACGTGATATTGGCGCCGAGGTCGTGCGCGCCGGAGAGGTGTACGAGGAAAGCATGGCTGCCGCTGCGAAAGCGGCGCAATCTGAAGGTCTCGTTCTGCTGTCGGATAGTTCTTGGCCCGGTTACAGCGATATTCCCCACGTCCTTATGGAAGGCTACCTGTCCCTGATGGCAGAAGCTGTTACGCAAATCCCAACCGCCCCGACGCATATCTTCTTGCAGGCCGGTGTTGGGGGTCTCGCGGCAGCTTGCGCGGCGCATGCGCGACTCGTTTGGGGCGATGGACCAAAGATTATCGTGGTCGAGCCGGATGCAGCTCCAGCACTTGCCCAGTCGATCGCAAACGCGGCACCGACTGCCACGCGCGGTCCGGTCTCAGTCATGGGACGTCTCGATTGCAAGGAACCGTCTCTGATCGCTCTTAAGGGCCTTGCCCGCGACGCCGATTTTTTTGTGACGATCAGCGAACACGAGGCAGAGGCAGGGACGGATTTCGTCGCGGGGTATGGGCTTCAGTCGTCACCATCTGGTGCGGCGGGGCTGGCGGCATTGCTGGCAGTGGATCAGCAAATGGACACCCTTGGACTTTCTAAAGAGTCGGTTGTCTTGTCAGTCCTGTCGGAAGAAGCCGCAACATGATTGGCGGGCAGGGTTTTCCGGATCGCGAATTTGAAACTCGCGTCGCACGTGCGCAGGCTGTAATGGCGAAATATCAGATAGCTGCGTTGCTTCTGACGACCGAACCTGATGTACGATATGTGACGGGCTTTCTGACGCGATTCTGGGAAAGCCCGACTCGCCCGTGGTTTGTGGTTCTTCCCGCAGCTGGCAAGCCAATTGCTGTAATCCCGTCTATTGGCGCGAACCTGATGGGTTCAACTTGGATTGAGGATATCCGATGCTGGTCTGCGCCGAATTACACCGACGATGGCGTCAGCCTGCTGATCGAAACGCTGGGGGAAGTGACCGAAAAGGGTGACACGATTGGGGTGCCTTCAGGGATTGAAACACATCTGCGCTTTCCGCTCGACAGTTGGCAGCGTGTGCAATCTGGATTGTCAGACAGAACGTTCGGAGGCGACAGTGCGATCATGCGTGACCTTCGGATGATCAAATCCGATGCAGAGATCGCCAAGATCAAGGACGCATGTAACGTGGGACATCGCGCGTTTTCGCGTGTTGCTGAAATCGCATCAGCCGGCGTTGCGCTCCGTGACGTGTTTCGTCGTTTCCAAATCTTATGTCTGGAAGAGGGAGCCGATTACGTTCCTTATCTCGCAGGTGCAGCAGAGAAAGGGGGATATGCCGATGTGATCTCTCCGGCGACGAATGCGGCATTGGAGAAAGGTCATGTGATGATGCTTGATACCGGATTGATGCTCGATGGGTATTTCTGCGATTTCGACCGCAATTTTTCCATCGGACAGCCTGATACAGCAGTTGCGGGTGCGCACGAAAAACTTGTCATCGCGACACGCACCGCGTTTGAGCAGGCGCGGCCCGGGCAGACGGCAGCTGATCTGTTCCACGCAATGCTTGGTGTTGTGGGGCAGCAAGGCGCGGGTGCTGACGCGGGTCGTTTTGGTCATGGTTTGGGGATGCAACTGACGGAAGGGCTTTCGATAATTCCGAATGATCATACCGTTCTTGCACCCGGCATGGTTCTGACGCTCGAACCCTGCATTGCGCTTGGGTCGGGCAAAATCATGGTTCACGAAGAGAACATCGCCATCCGCCAAACTGGCGCAGAATGGCTGACAGTGCCTGCGAAACCTGAAATTGACGTGATCCCATGACACCGAAAGCACCCTATCGCTATCATGCACCGCCGCTTTTGCGACCAACCCTCGGTGTGGTCGTGCTTGCTGCAGACGAAACTATCGAGTCTGACTTGCGCCATTATTTTCCGGCAGAGATCGATTGGTTTACAACGCGCGTAGGATCATCAACGGAAGTGTCGAGCCAAAGTCTTGCCGATATCGCATCACGGATCGGTCCTGCGGCATCCTTGTTTCCGCACGGTCGGAAATTCAAAGCCATTGCCTACGCCTGCACATCCGGGGCGGCTGAAATCGGGCCCGACGGCGTTGCATCAAGGATCAAGGCCAACGCAGATACTGAATCTGTCACAGACCCGGTAACGGCGCTTGTCGCAGCCTGTGGTGCGTTGGGCATCAAACGCCTCGGCTTGTTGTCACCCTATGTCGCCTCGGTTTCTCAGAAGCTGCGCAATGTTCTTCTGGATAACGGCATTGCGACGCCTGTGTTTGGCAGTTTTGAAGTTGCAAAGGAGGCCACGGTCGTGCGGATTGATGCGCAATCAATCAATGATGCGGCGCTAGACCTCATGGCGGGTGCTGATGTTGATGCGCTGTTTTTGTCCTGTACGAACTTGCAGACGCGCGATGTGATTGCGCCACTCGAACACGCCTTGGGAAAACCGGTTCTGACAAGCAATCAGGTATTGGCTTGGCACATGATGCATTTGACGCAGGCTGGCACCATTGTGGCGGACGGAGGCCGTTTATTTAATGAGCATGGGCGAGCCGGGACGCGCGGATGAAAGTCGCGATGAAAATCCCGGTCATAACCAGAATGATCGTTGGTGCCGGTTCACTGTTAATAATAAAACTAAGGTAGATGCCAACGACCGACGATACCGCCGTTACGCTGACCGCGATGACAAGCATCCGATCAAAGCGACGCGTTAGAAGAAATGCAATTGCCCCGGGCGCGATCAAAAGCCCGATCGACAGTATGATCCCAACAGCTGAAAGGGTCGCGACAATTGTCAGCGAAATCAGCGTTAGCAAGCCGTAGTGTAGCCATCCGACCCAAAGACCGACGGCCTGCGCCTGCACCGGATCAAAAGCATGCAACATGAAATCCTGCCGTTTGGCGATTATGACAACTGCGACGACGCTGGCGATGACCGCAGCAGTCAACATCTCGCTACCATTGATACCGAGCATATTTCCGAACAGGATGTGATCGAGGTGAATGTCAGAACTGATCTTCGTGTAAAGCACGATCCCGAAACCAAACATTCCCGAGAAGACAATTCCCATGATCGTGTCCTGCTTCACCCGGCTGTTGCCTGACAGAAATCCTGTGGCAAGTGCGCAGAACATCCCTGCAACGAAGGCCCCTATGATCAGTGGGATATTGATAAGGTAGGCAAGCACGACCCCCGGCAGAACGGCATGGCTGATCGCATCCCCCATCAGCGACCAACCCTTCAGCACCAAATAGCACGACAGCAGGCTGGTCGGGACCGAGAGGATCAGCATCATGACAAACGCGCGCTGCATGAAAGGGTAGCTGAATGGCTCCAGAAGTGTTTCGATCATTGCTGTACCAGTGCCTTTGCCGCACGTCGACGGGCAGCAAGATAGCCATGTTTGGGGGCAACAAAAAAGACGATCAGAAAGATCAGCGTTTGCAAAGATACGATCAATCCACCCGTCGCACCGTTCAAGAAATAGCTAAGATACGCTCCGAAAAAGCTTGTCAGTGAGCCGATCAAAACGCTGAGCACCAGCAGCCTTGGAAAGCGGTCCGTCAAAAGATAGGCAGTCGCGCCCGGTGTCACGACCATTGCGATGACCAGAAATGCGCCAACCGTTTGCAGCGCCGCGACGCACGATGCCGAAAGCAGTGTGAAGAATACGACGCGCAGAATGCCAGGACGCAGACCGATGGAGCGTGCATGGTTCTCATCGAAAAACGTGACAAGCAGGTCTTTCCATTTCAAAAGAAGCACAACGAGTGTCACGAACCCGATAATGGCAAGCTGAAGCGTGTCCTCGGGTGTGATGGCAAGAATATTGCCTTGGGTGATTGTCTGCACGTCCACCGACGTCGGTGATAGCGAAACCATAAACAGGCCAAGCCCGAAAAAAGAGGTGAAGATCAATCCAATGATTGTATCCTCTTTCAGTCCGGTGCGTTGGTTCAGGAACAGCATCGTGCCCGCTGCAAGACCACCCGCAACGAACGCACCAAGCGCGAACGGCAGGCCAAGCATATAGGCACCTGCGACACCCGGAACGATTGAGTGGCTCAGCGCATCGCCGATCAGCGACCAGCCTTTTAGCATCAAATAGGCTGACAGAAACGCGCAGATCGCCCCAACAAGGGCGCTCACCCACATCGCGGTGAGCATAAAGCTATAACCAAAGGGCTCCAGCAAAATGTCCATCAGCTGTCCTGCTTGTCCTCATCGCCATAGACCACGAACGGCCGCTCGTCGTCGGTGATGACACGCACCTTGCGGCTATCGTCATCGTCATGCAGGTCATCCCCGCCGAGAACAAAGTGACGCAGCACCCCACCAAACGCGATTTCGAGGTTTGCATGCGTAAATGTCTCTTCTGTCTTGCCGAACGCCAAGACAGTTTCCTTGACCAGAATTGTGCGGTCGCAGAATTCGGGAACAGACCCCAGGTTGTGGGTCGATACAAGCATCACCCGGCCTTCTTCACGCATGTCCCGCAGCAATGCGATGATCGCATCTTCGGTCTGGACGTCGACACCGGTAAACGGCTCGTCCAGCAAAATGACCCGGCCTTCCTGCGCAAGCGCACGTGCCAGAAAGACCCGCTTGCGCTGGCCGCCTGAAAGTTCTCCGATCTGACGATTCCGGAAGTCGGCCATGTTGACGCGAGCAAGCGCCTGCGTGACGGCATCGCGATCCTTCTGTGAAGGGCGGCGCAGAAAGCCCATGTGGCCATAACGGCCCATCATGACAACGTCTTCAACAAGCACGGGGAAGGACCAGTCGACTTCCTCTGACTGAGGCACGTAGGCGACGATATTCTTGGCCAACGCTTCCGAGACTGGCAGGCCAAGGACGCGGATGCCACCTTTCGCGACAGGAACGAACCCCATGATTGCCTTGAACAGCGTGGATTTGCCCGCGCCGTTCACACCTACAAGGGCCGTGATCGTCCCCGTCGGAATTTGGAATGTTGCATCGCGGAGCGCTGTATGACCGTTTCTGTAGGTAACAGTCACGTCCCGTGCGTCGATGCCACTGGCGATGGTCATTTTGTCAAACCCGCGACAATGGTTTCCGATGTCACCCTGAGCAGATCAAGATATGTCGGGACGGGGCCGTCGACCTCTGTCAAGCTGTCGACATAAAGAACACCACCATAAGCCGCGCCGGTTTCGCGGGCGACTTGTTCGGCGGGTGCCTGGCTGACGGTGCTTTCGCAAAAGACCGCAGGGATTTCATTTGCGCGAACGGTGTCGATGACTTTGCGAACTTGCTGCGGTGTGCCTTGCTGGTCAGCATTGATTGGCCAGAGATAGACTTCCTTCATCTGAAAATCCTCAGCAAGGTAGCTGAACGCACCTTCGCAGGTGACAAGCCAGCGTTGATCGTCGGGCAAGGCAAGCACAGCGTCGCGCAGCGGTTCAATAACGGCGGTAATTTCGGCTTTATAGGCCTCTGCGTTGGCGCGATAGACGTCGGCGTTCGCTGGATCGTGGGTCACGAATGCGTCGCGTATATTATCGATATAGATCAAGGCGTTGGACAGACCCATCCATGCATGTGGATTTGGTTTGCCATCGTATTCGCCCTCGGAAATACTGATTGGCGTGATCCCATCGGACAGCGTGACACTTGGCACATCCGACAGATTGTCAAGAAATTGGGCGAACCACAGTTCAAGGTTCAGTCCGTTCCACAGGATAAGATCGGCACCCTGCGCACGTACAATGTCGCGGGGTGTTGGCTGGTAGCCGTGAATTTCCGCGCCGGCCTTGGTGACACTTTCGACAACGGCCGCTTCACCAGCCACATTGCGCGCCATATCCGCGATAACGGTAAATGTCGTGACGGCCTTGAACTTGTCTTCTGCGATCGCGGTCGTTGCCATGAACGTGGCCACAACGAGAACGAGGAGGCGGGTAAACATCCGTTTCTGCTCCAATGACTCAGTGAACGTACGATGAGTATGGGAATTGCTTTCATCTGTAAATGAAATTGATAACCATTCTCAAAGAGAGTAGTTAGTTGCGAATGGAGACCCGTCAATGAGCCTCGCGCAAGAAAAAATCACCAAAATGACAAAGGCCTTACGTCAGGCTGGCGTGCGTGTGACCAAACAGAGAATCGCTTTGCTTGCCGTGTTGGGTGAAGCCGACGATCATCCTGATGCCGAGGAACTGCTGCGCCGCACAAAGAGGGTCGAACCTGGGATGTCGCTTGCTACCGTCTATCGGACGTTGTCAGTCTTGGAGGCGGAAGGGGTTGTTCACCGCCACAGCTTCGAGGGTGGTGGCGCGCGGTTCGAAACCGCTGATCAATCCCATCACGATCACATTGTCGATCTGGATAGCGGTGAGGTGTTTGAGTTCAACTCAGCAAAAATCGAGCAGCTGCAGACCGAGATCGCCCGTGAAATGGGATACGAGGTCATACACCATCGCATGGAACTTTATTGTCGCAAACTTGGCTCTGGGTCAGGAAAGGGCGACTGAAAAACCTCTCTGCGTCGCAGGGCGTGACATCATCCGGTCATACCATGCGCGCACCTGCGGGAAATCGATCAGATCGACGCGGTGACGTTCGTGTCGCCAAGCCCAGCCTATAATCGCGAAATCCGCAATCGACACGTCTCCTGCCACATAGGCGCGTCCGTCCAACTGTCGTTCCAGCACGCCATAGAGCCTTCGGGTCTCCGCACCATACCGTTTCAGCCCGTAGGCTTGCGCTTCGGCATTCTCGACCCCAAGAAAATGATGGACCTGACCTGGCATCGGGCCAAACCCGCCCATCTGCCACATCAGCCATTCGAGGACGGCAATGCGTTGTGGCCCCGACGACGGCAGAAATTGACCATATTTTTCGGCCAGATAGATCAGGATCGCGCCGCTTTCGAAAACGCTTTGTTCGCCATCCATGATTGCGGGTATGCGGTTGTTCGGGCTGATCTTTAAAAAGGACGGATCGAACTGATCTCCGGCAGTGATATCCACCGGGTGCACACTGTAGTCCAATCCCATTTCTTCAAGTGCGACGCTGATCTTGCGCCCGTTCGGGGTGTCCCATGTATGAAGGTCGATCATCTGTCGCCATCCCTGCTGTGCTTGGCAACCATAGAGCGGTTTTTGAGTGGTTCGTCAAACGCGCGGGCAAGCGCTTTGCGCGGCATGCGGGCGCTGTTTTTGCACGTGACAGGTTGCACTTCGCTTTGTAACGTCAGACGCTCATGCGAGCGGGCGTTAAGTCCGCCAACTAAATGGGAGGAATTTATGACAACTCGTCTTTTCAAGGCGCTCATTGCGGGTGCCGTGGTCTCGACTGGTCTGACTTTCGGGTCGGCTGCGTCCGCGACAGAATGTATCGCGCCGGCGAACCCCGGTGGCGGTTGGGATTTCACATGCCGTCAGATCGGAAAGATCCTGTATGATATCGGCGCGGTCGACAGCCCCGTGCAGGTTACGAATATGCCAGGTGCCGGTGGCGGCCTTGCCTACAACCACGTCGTGTCAGAGCGGTCGGACGACGCTGACTTGATCGTTGCGGCATCATCCGCGACAACGACACGTCTGGCGCAGAATGCCTATGCGGGCATGACTGCGGATCAGGTTCGTTTCGTCGGCGCAATCGGTGCCGATCCCGGCGTGATTGTCGTGGCTGCTGACAGCCCCTATCAGTCACTGAACGATCTTGTGGATGCGATCCTTGCCGATCCCGGTTCTGTCGCGTTCGCGGGTGGATCCGCAGTTGGTGGTTTTGACCACATGAAACCGCTGATGATTCTGCAAGAGGCAGACTTCACCGATATCACCGCGATCAAGTATATCGGTGTTGACGGTGGTGCGGATGCGATCACCCAGACGGTCGGTGGGTTCACACAAGCGATGACCGGCGACATGTCCGAAGTCGTGTCATTCCTGGAAAACGGTGACATTCGCGTCATTGCGGTTCTCACCGAAGAGCGCGTTCCGGGCTTCGAGGACATCCCGACTGCAAAAGAGCAGGGTTATGATGTCGTCGCGGTGAACTGGCGTGGTCTGTATGTTCCAAAGGGCATCAGCGACGAACAGTTCGACGAATGGGCCGGCAAGCTGCAGCAGGTTGCTGACAGCGATGAATGGGCACAGGCAATGGCAGACAACGGTCTTGCGCCATTCACCAAGGTTGGTGGCGACTTCCAGTCATATGTCGACGGCCTTGTCGCCGACATCGCGGAAATGAGCGCTGAACTCGGGGTGACCCAGTAATGGCATCAGACCGAATTTTCGGTCTGATCGTCCTGATCACGGCAGTCGCATATATCGCGGCTGCCACACAGATCCAGACCAACATGTTTTCCGGTGAATTCCTGCCAAAGCTGTTTCCGTTGCTGATCGGCGGGGTCGCGGCATTGTCTTCGCTTGTCCTGCTTTTTAAGCCTGATCCCGATCCGGACTGGCCAGCGGCGCGAACCTGGGGAAACTTGCTGGTCGCGATCGTTGTTCTGGCAATTTATGCAGTCATGATCACACCGCTCGGGTTTATCCTGCCGACAGCAATCACCGCTACGATCCTGAGCTATCAGATTTCTCCAAACGCCAAACATGCGCTACTCAGCGGAGTTGGTTTGGCGATCGGTCTATTCGTCATTTTCAAATACCTGCTCTTGCTGGGCAATATCGTGGCCTACCGCATTCCGACTCCGGCCAAGTTGTGGGATGCCTTCAGCATTCTCATTCCATTCGTGGGGCACTGATTGATGGAAACCCTTGCAAATCTCGCACTTGGCTTTTCGGTTGCGTTGTCGCCTTACACGTTGATGCTTGCGATCATCGGTTGCTTTTTTGGGACGATCATAGGCGCGTTGCCGGGGCTGGGGCCATCAAACGGCGTCGCGATCTTGATCCCGATTTCCTTTGCGCTTGGTCTGGACGCAACGTCTGCACTCGTGCTCATGACATCCGTATACTATGGCGCGATGTATGGCGGGCGTATCTCGTCGATCCTTCTGAATATTCCCGGCGACGAACCGGCGTTGATGACCACGCTTGACGGCTATCCGATGGCAAAGCGTGGGCAGGCCGGTGACGCGCTCGTCCTATCGGGTGTCGCCTCTTTCGTGGGTGCATTTCTTGCGACGATTGGGCTCATCTTGTTGGCACCTGTGCTGGCACGGGTCGCGTTTCTCTTCGGGCCCGCGGAATACTTTGCGCTTTACCTGCTCGCGTTCTGCACGCTGGGTGGCATGGCATCGAACAACCAGGCCAAATCCGCAATCTCGGCCTGTATCGGACTTGGCATTGCAATGATCGGCGTAGATTCGTCATCCGGTCTGCCCCGTCTGACCGGCGGCAACCTGCACCTTTACGATGGTGTTGATTTCCTTGTCGCGATCGTCGGTCTTTTTGCAATTGCAGAGCTGTTCTTCTTTATCGAAAGCCACGGGAAAGGATCATCAATCGGTGTCGTGCTCGACAAGGTCAGGATTCCTTGGAAATACATCAGGGAAACGACACCCACGATGTTGCGGGCCTCTGGCGTTGGATTCATCGCAGGGGTTCTGCCCGGTGCGGGGGCGTCGCTTGGGTCTTTCCTTGCCTATATGTCCGAGAAATCCATAGCCGGTGAAAAAGGCGGTTTCGGAACCGGTGTACCAAAAGGAGTGGCAGCACCCGAGGCGGGCAATAACGCTGCCGCCGGGGGGGCATTGGTGCCAATGCTGACTTTAGGTGTGCCCGGATCGGGCACAACAGCTGTGCTGCTTGCACTCTTGATGACGCTGAACATCACACCGGGGCCCACGCTATTCCGTGACAATCCGGATGTGGTTTGGGGGTTGATTGCGTCCCTTTTGATCGCGAACGTCGTCCTGTTGATCATGAATGTTCCCATGGTGAAGATTTTCGTGAAAATCCTGACCGTTCCCGCTTGGATCCTTATGCCGGGCGTTACAATGATCTCCTTCACGGGCATCTACTCACTGACAGGCAGCTATTTCGACATGTTGATGCTGATTGGTTTCGGTGTCCTTGGGTACTTCCTGCGCAAGCTGGATGTGCCAACGGTGCCTGTAATTCTCGGGATTCTGCTGGGCGGTAATATGGAAGATGCATTGCGTCGCGCCATGACCCTGTCAGATGGCGATCCGACGTATCTCTTTTCAAGCTGGATCGCGATCGGTTTCTGGGTCTTTGCAATTGCAGGTTTCGTCGCACCGATGTTCCTGCGGAATGTCCTCAGGAAGCCACAGGCGATCACAGACTAATGGTCAAGGTTCTGATCCCCTCCGGTGCTCTTGGACTGAACTACGACAAGGTCGCACTGCGGCGTGGTGTGGCGGCGAAACCCGATATTATTGTCGTTGACGGTGGCTCTACGGACAGCGGGCCTGCATATCTGGGACAGGGCGTGTCAAAATACGCCCGCTCCTCGACCAAAATCGAATGGGCCGGGCTGATGGAGGCGCGCGCACAGGCGGGCGTTCCACTTGTTATCGGCACCGCTGGAACCTGCGGTGCTGACACGGCAGTTGACTGGATGTTGGACATCACCCGCGAAATCGCGGCAGAACAGGGAACCCCGCTTAAAATTGCGGTTCTCTATAGCGGGCAAGATAAGACAGACATCGCAAACGCGCTGACAGAAGGACGGGTTCAGCCACTTGGAAATGCGCCCGACATTTCCGAGACAATCATTCAGGACTGCACACATATCGTCGCGCTGGCAGGGGCCGAGCAGATCACAGCCGCACTAGATACTGGGGCCGATATCGTGATCGCCGGACGTACGACAGATACCGCAATCATTGCCGCGCTGCCGTTGCAGAAAGGGTGTCACGCCGGTGGTGCATGGCACGGGGCGAAGATTGGTGAATGTGGGGCGCTTTGTGCGACTAACCCGCAATCGGGCGTGATCCTTGTCGATTTCGATGCTGAAGGGTTTACGGTCACACCTCTGGCCGATGGAGCGCATGCGAGCCCGCACACAGTGTCTGCCCATATGCTTTATGAAAACGCGGACCCTTTTATCTTATATGAACCAGGTGGTCATCTTGATGTCACGCAGGCGAAATATGCGGCGATTGATAAAACGTCGGTGCGTGTAATGGGATCGCAGTGGGTGCCGTCAGAAACCTACACAGTCAAACTGGAAGGTGCGTGCCCGGCGGGTTTTCAGGTCGTTCTGATGGCGCTACTGCGCGACCGACGCTACGTCGAGAGCGCACAAATCTGGGCGGACGACATTGTCGCGAAATGTCGCGCCAAGGCGGCCGACCGTTTGCGAACTGACGATTTTACAATCGAAATTCGATTGATCGGTCAGAATGCCAGCTTTGGCAGCCTCGAAACTCGCAGGTCGGAAGCTGTTGAAATCGGCGTGCTCGCAATGGTCACAGCCCCGACAGAGGCATTGGCGCTTGAGATTGGCAAGATGCTCAACCCCTATCTTCTCCACCACCCGCTGACGCCGGATGAAGAACAACCAACTTTTGCGTTTCCATACTCACCTGCGGAAATGCCCCGGGGCCAAATCTACCGCTTTGCATTGAACCACGTACTGACATTGGACGATCCAATGGACGCGTTTCGGATAGAGGTGCACGACGTTGGCTGAACTGCGCACGCTTGTCCAGAAAGTACGGTCCAAGAACGCCGGCCCGTTTTGGTTGACGATAGATATATTCTGTGGCGATGCTGAACGATATGCAGATGTCATCAAACGCCTGAAAACGGACGCGGTTTCTCGACTGTTTCAATCCAATAGCCAGACCCTGAAGCGGTTCGATATCGCTGACCTTCATGTCATCAAGTTCAGCCTGCCGCGCCCGGCGATACAGGGCGATATACATGACCGCGACATGCACGGCGCGTCATGGGCCGCGCTTTTGGCAGAGCTGGATATCTAGGCGAAAATGCCCGCGGAACGATAAGTGAAACCGGGAAACAGCAAATCTATATCATCGAATTTCATGTGACGGGTCATCACATCGGAAAGCACGGTTCGATAGTCAGTCGTGATGTCCAGATCTGCGCCAGAGTCCAAAGCATCATTTGAAAGGCCCGGCCACGCCCCTATCATGCGGCCACCCTTAACTGTCGGCCCAAGCACCATCATCGCATTTCCGAAACCGTGATCCGTGCCGCCAGAAGTGTTCGCCCTCAAGCGGCGTCCGAACTCACTCATCACCACTACGGTCGTGTGTTCTTGATGCGTGCCAAGATCGCGCCAAAACGCACCTAGTGCGCCGGAAAGATCATGCACCAGCCCGCCAAATGCACTGGATTGGTCCATATGCGTATCCCATCCGCCAAAGTCGACGGTCGCGACACGCAACCCCATGTCGAGCTTGATTGACTGGGCTACAGATATCAGAGAACGGGAAAGGTTGCATTCAGGATAATCCGCTTCCGGCACGTAATCGGTTACCTCACCAGCATCATTTACGATCCGGCTTTCGAGCAATGAAGACAATTGCAGCAGGCGTTCGACAGGCTGCGCGAGAAGGCTGTGCGTGCCAAAACCGCTAGCGAGGCGCTGTTTCAAGAGCGGCGCAATATCCCAACCCTGCGCGATGATAAGGTCGCTCAGTTGCTCAGCAAGTGCCACTTGGGCAGCGCCGCCCAAACTGTCGGGCACTTCAGAGCCGATTGCCAACGTGGGCAAAAGCCCTTCTGGCGCGATTGCGGTCAGATACCGGCCAAGCCAGCCGCCTGCCGCGCCGTTGGGTGCTGCGCGCTCCATCTTCGCTTCGGCATCGAAATGGCTGCGCGTACCGTCCGTCAGCCCGGCCGCGTGGATAATGGCCAATTCCTTGGCTTCAAAAAGCTCCCACAAGAACTTTGCTTGTGGGTGAAGGCGGAAATCGACATCTGCCGCCTGCTCGGACAGCAATAGGCCGGCATCATCGCCTTTGCGCTCAACCCGCAGGGTGTCCGGGCGTGCCGCAACCAAGTCCGCATCTCCGGCAGGACAGACCAGATTGAGGCCATCACAGCCGCCGCGCAGGAACAAAACTACAAGGATTGGATCTGCCATCAGCGCACCATGAATTCCGGATTGACCGCCGCGATGACAATCGCGGATTGCGCGGCCCACCTGATCCACCCTGGATCATCTCTTGGTAGCGGGTCGGATGAAGCAACGCCCATCAGCTCAATCCACGGATCAACGGAATCGAGCGCGCAGACACGTGTCGTCCAGTAAGTTCCTAGATCACCCCATGTCCGCAGTCCGTCAGGAATACGTTCAAGTGCGGCGACATCGGCGGCTTCAAACCAGTCTTCATGCGCGGCAAGCAGCATCGAAATTGTGCCGTTAAGCGTGCGCGTATTGGCCCAGTATTCCGAACGGTCAGAATGTCCAGTTGGCGGCCGGACCGCATGCTGTGACCAGCCGGCATCCTGCAAATAGGCAGTGAAGGTCATTTGTGGGCTCGCGACTGACGCACCAGTGCGGCGATACAAGGCTGCTAGCACTTCGAAGGGCCGACGCAGTTTTGTCTGTGGCGTGGTTGCGAATTCGTCGTCCAGCACGATCGCGCGGATCACCTGTGCGATTTGATCCGGCGCTTTGGCTGTCGATCGGAACATGGATGCGACCCGCGCATGATACGCATCGCTTGGGCTTTCGATGCCCAGTCGCAACAGAAATTTGCGGGTGACGAAGCGTGCCGTTGCAGGGTGATACGCCAAAAGATCCAGCACACGACGCCCGTCCTCCATCGGTCCGGCATTGGGTGGAAATTCGGTGGCGAGGATTCGTTTCTGATACGGGTCATGCCAGCTTTCAACATAGGCGAACCGACCCGTGCGTGGCGTTTCAACACCTTCATCAACCCAGCGCCCGTCACCAACAGTCCATCCCGTAAATGCACGTGCAACCTCGTAAACGTCCTGATCGATATAGCCTTTTGCGAGGCCATCGCGCGCGCCCGGCACGGCAGCCCAGTCGTCATAAAGATCGTTGTGATAGTGTTCCGCACCAAGCGTATGCAATTCAAGCAATTCGCGTGCATAGTTTTCGTTGGCGGGGCTCGCGCGTGACCCGTCGTTGTTAAGATAAGTCAGCATTGCAGGAGACGTAGCAACAGCTCCGAGCAGTTCGCGGAAGTTTCCAAGTGCGTTGGCGCGCAGAATTGAATCGTAGGTGGGAAAGTAAACAGCGGTTGCTTCATCCTTATAAGCATTCACGCTGAAATGGTCGTGCCAGAATTGTGTGATGACTTCGCGCAGTTGGGCCTCTGAATGAACGGCGCGGATCAGCGATGCAGCAACCACTTCGTCCGCCGGACGGATGCGCTCGCGGTAATTGAATGGTTTCTCATAATCGAGAAGATCCAGCATTTCCGCGGGATCACGAAACAAAGCAGACAGGGGTCGCATTTCATCCACGGCAGCATAAGTCGCACCGGACTCCTGCATTCCCGCATCAAAAGCAATGTGCAGCCAGGCGTCGGCAAGTCGGGCCTTCAGGTCCGGCGGGTTTGCTGGGATCGAAAACTGCTGATCCAGCCAACTCGCCAGATCGCCGATCTCCTCCCCTGGTCGCGCGCCAAAGGTCAGACGATTTAGAAGAATATCGGAAGGCGATGATGCAAAGGCCGACTTGGCCAAGCCTGCCACCAGCGAGGCCAGGGCCGCCTTGTGAAACGATCGGCGCGACAAGTGGAACATGCACAAAGCTTTGGGCAGTTCGCCGAAGCGGTCAACCGTCTTGTCGGAAGTGGATGATTTACGCGAGAATTGGCGCGTTAGAAGTTGACTTCGACACCGGGCAGATCCAGCCCCTTTATCAGATCGCGCAGTTCCTGCCTTGCGGCGACATTGGAAATATTCATGCCCTTCACGCCAAGGTCGCGCAGATCAAGCAACGTCAGGCCTCGTGGAAAAAGCTCGCGAAAAATCACCCGCTCATTGAAACCTGTCGCGGTACGGAATCCGATCCGCTTGGACAGCTTGTCCAATGCACGATGCATTTTTTCCTTGTTGACCATGGCCTGCGCGCCAAGACGGTTGCGCACCACGACCCAGTCAATCGGGGGCAGGCCAGCCTTCGCGCGCAACTGACGGGCATTCCAAACCATTTCCGAGTACACCGACGGACCCGTGATTTCTTCAGCATCCGTGTCAACATGAGCCAAAAGGTCGAAGTCAATGAAACTGTCGTTTAGCGGCGTAATCAGTGTATCAGCTAGCGAATGGGCAACCTGTGACAGCCGTGTGTGGCTGCCGGGACAGTCGATCAAGATGAAATCGGCGTTGGGCTCCAGCTTGGCAACGGCCATCGAAAGGCGGTGGTCATAGACGTTTTCGCCCGGACGAAGCTGGCTTTGATCTATTTCAGGTAGGTCCTGATAGGCCGGGGTGGGCAGGTCCAGTCCGACTTTTTTCATGTAGGTCAGACGGTTGTTGATATAGCGGCCCAGCGTCTTCTGGCGCAGGTCCAGATCAAGCGTGCCGACCTTGTGGCCCATGCGCGCCAGCGCCGTCGCGACATGCATGGCGACTGTGGATTTCCCCGCTCCGCCCTTTTCGTTTCCGACAACGATTATATGTGCCACGGCTCAGCCCTCACCGACTTATTTTGTGCGATCTTATGGCGCACGATCATGTGTGAAAAGTGCAAGTGACCAGAATGTCTCATTTTTGCAGCGGGCTTGACAGATCGGCAACAAAGGGCCATTTGCACCTCAGGGCGCGCATCCTGCCGCGTGAGCAGAGCGTTGGCGCAAGCCAGACGCAAGACGCGCCCGAGAATTACAGGTTCCCACAATCACGCAGGGGGTCCAGCGCCAATTCGGGCGCAGCCACTGCAACCGCGCGCCTTTCCGGCGCCGAACCTTACGTGCGGGCTCTTCCCGCCAGAAAGACACTTATGGACTTTGATATGCTGGGCCTCGCGCCCCGTCTTGTTGCGAAATTGAAAGAACAAGGCATTACTGACCCGACCCCGATCCAGACCCAGGCGATCCCGCATGCCATGAACGGCCGCGATGTGATGGGCCTTGCGCAGACGGGCACGGGCAAAACCGCAGCCTTTGGCCTGCCGATGATCGACGCCTTGATGAAGGCAGGCGTCAAGCCGAACCCCAAGACTGCACGCGGCCTAATTCTTGCGCCAACACGCGAGCTGGCCAAACAAATTGCGGACAATTTGACCGATTATACCAAGGGCAGCCATTTGAAGGTCGCGCTTGTGGTGGGGGGAGCTGGCATCGTTGCCCAGCAAAAGCGTCTACAGAACGGTGTCGACCTTCTGGTGGCGACACCAGGTCGCCTGATTGATCTGCTGGACCGCAAAGCCGTGCGGCTTAATGAAACGATCTATCTGGTGCTGGACGAGGCGGACCAGATGCTGGACATGGGCTTTATCCACGCATTGCGCCAGATCGCGCCACTGCTGGCGAACGATCGTCAGACCATGATGTTCTCGGCCACGATGCCAAAACTGATGTCGGAACTTGCAGATACATATCTCAAAGACGCGGTGCGTGTGCAGGTGAACCCTCCTGGGCAAGCGGTCAAGAAGATCGACCAGCGCGTACACTTTGTTGCGCAGGCGGCAAAATCCGAGCTGTTGGTCGAATTGCTCGATAAGCACCGCGATGAATTGGCTTTGGTTTTTGGCCGCACAAAACATGGCTGCGAAAAGCTTTTCAAATTCCTTGAGAAAAAGGGTTTCGCCGCGGCATCGATCCACGGCAACAAATCCCAGGGCCAGCGCGAACGCGCGATCGAGGCGTTTAAGTCCGGCAAGGTGCGTGTGCTTGTGGCCACCGACGTCGCTGCGCGCGGTATCGACATTCCCGGTGTGCGCCACGTCTATAACTATGATCTGCCAAACGTTGCTGAAAACTACGTTCACCGGATCGGGCGGACAGCGCGGGCAGGGGCCGAAGGCACAGCCCACGCGCTAGTCGCTCCAGACGAGATGATCGAACTTAAAGACATTGAAAAAGCGATGAAGGCGACGATCCCTATCGCGTCAGGCCGCGAATGGGATATCCAGCCGGGTCAGAAGAAGCGCCCGAACGGTGGCGGCGGCGGTGGTCGCGGACGCGGCAAGCCGCGCAACGCTGGTGGGGCCGGTGGTGGCAACAAGCCGGGTCATACCAACGCAAAACCGAAGTCGGGCAACCGGCGGCGCAAGCCTGCAACGGGCCGCGGGCGCAGCACTGCGGCTGCGTAAGGGAAAAGAGCAAGATAAGAGAAAGCCCGCCACTTTGGCGGGCTTTTTTACAAAGGAATTGCGGACTGAAGTCGGTTATTTGGTGTGATCATTCGCACTATGTCCTCTCTTGGGAAAATCGACCGAACCGCTGGCCAATCAAATTCATTCTGAGGCAGTCCATGGCGCAAAATGCCACCGTTTATAAGGTAGAACTTTCCGTGTCGGATATGGATCGTCACTACTACGAGACCCACAAACTCACGGTCGCCAAACATCCATCAGAAACGGATGAACGGCTGATGGTGCGCATTCTTGCTTTCGCACTGAATGCGCACGAGCAGTTGGAAATGACGCGTGGCCTATCGACAGATGACGAGCCTGATATCTGGCGGAAAAGCCTAAGTGGTGAACTTGAACTGTGGGTGGCGTTGGGACTTCCGAGCGAAAAAATTGTCCGTCAGTCATGCGGCAAGGCCGACAAGGTGATTGTCTACACATATGGTGGCAAAACAGCAGAGATGTGGTGGGAAAAGATCAAAAACGGCACAGCCCGCTTCGACAACCTTTATGTCAGCAATCTCTCGGAACAAGAAACCGGTGACTTGGGCCGGCTCGCAAATCGGGCCATGAAACTGCAGATCAATATTCAGGACGGCGAGGTCATGGTCAGTGTTGGTGACAATATCGTATATGTCACTCCGGCCAAATGGAAAGATGCCGGTCGCTGATCGATCTCAACAATTCGCAAAGCTGAGATTCTTCGTTCTGAATGGTGCGTTCAAGCATGGCTAACGACATGTCCAACAAGGTTGCCGTCCAATGTGTATCTTTAACCCGCGACCCAACCGTTTTCATTTAACGCTTTACGCACCTGATCGGTGCTGACGTGCTTGTCACGCGACGCCTTATTACACGTCACGATCATCACCTCTCGTTTTCGCCCACGATTTTTTGCAAGCCAGTTTCATAGCTCCTGCGCTGAAGAGACTTTAATTCTTTTGAGCTTGGGCGCGATCATGGGATGCGGTCCTGTGTGGTACGCGCGGATTTTAAGTCAAAGCAAAGACCGGGGCAAACGCGCCTTCCACAAAGCAAAAAGGCCCGCCAAACTGGCGAGCCTTTTCGAGATTTGGACAGCGAGACGTCGTTTAACACAACGCTGAAACCGTGTGCCGCTTTCGGGCGCTTTTCATTCAAAAGCCCCTGCCGCGCACTGGTCGCTTTACTTTAAAACGACCTTAGAAGCCCAGACCAGCGTACTTGTTCTTGAACTTGGATACGCGACCGCCAGCGTCCATCAGACGGGTGCCGCCACCGGTCCATGCAGGATGCACGGATGGGTCAACGTCAAGCGACATCTGGTCACCTTCTTTGCCCCAAGTGGATTTCATCTGAATCACAGTGCCATCTGTCATCTTGACGTCGATGATGTGATAATCTGGGTGAATGTCTTTTTTCATGACAGCAATCCTTACGCTTCAGCGCCAGTCGGCGCTTTGTAATTTGCGACCTCAGCGATACGCGCGGATTTACCACGGCGCGAGCGGAGATAGTACAGCTTGGCGCGACGCACGCGACCGCGGCGGACGACTTCGATGCTGTCGATGTTGGTAGAGTGCAGCGGGAAAACACGTTCCACACCCTCACCAAAGGAAATCTTGCGCACTGTGAAAGATCCGGCGATGCCCGATCCGTTTTTGCGTGCAATGCAGACGCCTTCGTAATTCTGAACACGGGTGCGCGACCCTTCGGTCACTTTGTAACCCACGCGGACGGTGTCACCCGCTTTGAAGTCGGGGATGGTTTTCCCCAGCGCAGCAACCTGCTCCGCTTCGAGTTGTGCGATCAAATCCATTGATACGCTCCTTTGTTTATCGGCAGGGTATTTCCCTACAGCATTATGCGCGATCTCAGAGCTCTGTGTCGTTATCGGGTTCACCGCGGTGCCCGCCAGAGGTATGTCGTCGTTTGTTTTTTTGTGGCTGTCCGGCCTGTCCGGTGAAGCACTGCCAACGAAGACAGGTTCGTTTGTCCGGATGGTTCCATAAACCAGCACCCGGAATCAGTGATGAGACCGAGGATGGCTGCGTATAGGATGAAGGGTGATACGGATCAAGCGGTATCCAAGTGCCGCGAGGAAAAGTTGGTCTGCGACGGTGTCGGCTCCTTCAGGCCCATTGCTGACGCTCAGCCTATTTTGTGCTAAGATATGCGCAAGGAGATGGATCGATGTTCAAGATTGACAGATTTATCGCTGACTGCGTCGAAGCCGTCGAGAATGACCCGACACACAAAACGGTTGCAGAGTTGATGCGTCGCGCAATGTCCAATTCTTCTGATGTGCTTGCAGCGTTAGGAGAGCCAGAAGAGCCGGGTATCACTCCGCTCTATCAGTCTTCAGATTTGACGATCGTGAATCTAGCTTGGAAACCAATGACGACGATCCCCCCGCATAACCATGAGATGTGGGGTGTGATTGGCATCTACGGCGGCCGGGAAGACAATATTTTCTGGCGTCGCGTCAAGGATCATCCGGAGGGGCTGATTGAAGCGGCTGGTGCAAAAGCACTTTCGACCGGGGATGTTTGCCCTCTGGGCGTGGACATTATTCATTCCGTGACCAATCCGGTTCCCCGACTCACCGCCGCATTGCACGTTTACGGCGGCGACTTTTTTGCGGCGGAACGCAGCGAATGGGAGGCCGAACGGCTGACTGAACACCGGCTCGACATGGATGCGGTACGGGCACGGTTTTCGCAGTAGAGATGCGCATTAAGCAAGGTCGGGTTCGTCTGCGCTGCCGACCTCGGCTTTTAAGTGTCGTCTAAATGCTTTTTCCACAAGTCTGGCCGCCGTTCGCGAGTGATCCGCTCAGACTCTGCCTTGCGCCACTCTGCAATCTTGGCATGGTTGCCCGATAGAAGAACCTCTGGGATCGCGTGCCCCTCCCACTCGGCTGGCTTGGTATACTGCGGATGTTCCAGCAGGCCGCTGGAAAAACTCTCTTCAACCGCGCTGTCCGCGTTCCCCAGAACGCCCGGCAGCAGTCGTACTGTGGCATCGATCAGCGCGTGTGCTGCGATTTCGCTGCCGGTCATCACAAAATCGCCAAGGCTGATTTCCTCGATCCCGTAATGCTGCAACACTCGTTCGTCTACGCCTTCAAAGCGACCGCAGAGCAGCGTGATACCATCCATCTGCGCAATGTTCTGCATCATCTGCTGGTTCATCGGTTTCCCGCGTGGCGACAGATAGACCAGCGGCATGCGCCCTTTGGCACTGGCACTGGCATCGCGCAGTGCCGCGTCCAGCACATCGGCGCGCAGGACCATGCCGGCACCGCCACCAGCGGGCGTGTCATCGACGTTGCGATGCTTGCCGATGCCGTATTCGCGCAGATCAAACGTGCGGAGTTGCCAAATTCCGTCTTTAAGTGCCTTACCTGTCAAGCTTTCGCCCAGGATTCCAGGGAATGCTTGTGGGAACAGCGTGATGATCTGGGCCGTCCATGCGCCCGCAAGATCAGGCGCGTCGGTCATCAATTCGCGCGGTTTGAAGGTTGGACTGATCGATTTGCGTCCAATGGCTTTCGGGCTTTTGGTCATGGGAACCTCTTACGCCTTTCGGCCGGTATCGCGCAACTTGGCATCTGCGCGGGCGCGTGCGGCGATGCGGTCTTTCATCCGTTTCAGCTCTGCCTTGTCATTGATTGTGCGGTTGAGCTTCAGAAATTCTGCTTCGTCTTCTTTCGATAGTCCGGTGTTGGAACGATGAGCGGCGGGCAGCTTTGCCTGAACGTCTTCCGGCACGCCCATTGCCTGCAGTGCCGCACGCGCTGGTCCCAGCCTGTGTCCGCCGGTTTCTTCAAGTCGGGCGGTGATGACCGGCACGCCAAGGGCGTGCCCGATGGTCTGCGCTTCCGTCATTATATCGGGCAGGTCGGACAGTGTCGCACAAAACGTTTCAAAGTCGTCCGTGATCCGGATCGAGCGGACGACATGGCCGTAGACGCTTTTGATCCAGCTCTCATGATCGCGCAGCGTGTAGAGGAATGTGATCTCCACATTTGGCCCGAACCGCTCTCGCAAGGCGGCGATAATTTCCCGACCAAGCGGGATCGCGGCGGTCTTGAAATCCTGCACTGTCCCGCCGATGACACGGCGATGACCGGGCATGACGCCAGAGAAACCTTCCCACGATAGAAAGATCACCTTGCTCTGTGGGATGGATGTTAAGAATGCGTCAAAGGCCCTTCGAAACTGTCGCCGTCGCCAGAAGAATGGACGCAAACCGTAGATACGACCCAGATTGCCCGCATCCAGAAAGTCGGCCTTGAGGTAGATCGCACCGTAATCCGTCAACCTGCTGCGATGCGCCTTGAGATAGGATTGCAGACTTGACGTACCGGTCTTGTGAAACCCCGGATGAACGATCACGCGGATCGGTTCAGGCATCGGGGAAAAGGCCGTCGGGCGGGTCAGCAATGATCCGTTTTGCGGCAAGGTCGACGGTTGGCACTGCAGCTTGCGTAAAGGGTAGCAAGACAGTTTCGGACTGGCCGGGCACGTTGAGTTCGAGCAGGTCGCCGGCACCGTGATCCATCACGTTCTTGACCTTGCCGAGTATTTCGCCACCGGAATTCAGAACGGTCAGACCGATGAGATCGGCGTAGTAGTATTCATCGTCCGGAAGCGATGGCATCACCTCACGTGCGGCATAAAGTGGCGTGTTTCGAAGGGCGTCGGCATCTTCTTTGGTCACGACACCATCAATTCGGGCGCTGAAACCGTTCTTGATCTGACCCGTGATGACAATTTGGGCGAAGGCGTGCCCGTCTTCGGTATAAAGCGGGGTGTAATCCGCAATCGCTTGCGGATCTGCGCAAAAGGATTTCAGGCGGACCTCACCGTGGACGCCGAAGGCACCCGCGATCGTTCCGACGATGATCCGTGCGGTCATTGGTTCACCTGCTGATAATCGATGCTGCTTGTCGATGTGGCACCGTAAAGGATCGCGCCAGCTGAGCCGACGTTAAACGAGATAAGAAAGACCACACCGACAGCGCCGGTCGTGGTGATCAGGAACAAGAGGACCAGAAGAGGGAGAAAGCTGAGCGCTAGCATGGTGCAAAGGGGCGGTCCGCAAAGGCGGACCGCCAGTGACTTCCTTACTCTTCAGCCGCAGCTTCTTCTGCGGGTGCTTCTTCCGCGGGTGCTTCTTCAGCTGGGGCATTTGCAGCTTCTTCAGCGGCTTTTGCCTTTTCGGCTTTCTCGTTCGCGCGATCCTGCGCAGCCTTGCCCGGTTTGCCCTTCTTGGGGTTACTGCGTGTTTTCTTGGGCAATTCGCCAGCAGCTTCCAGCATCCGGGAAATACGGTCTGTTGGCTGGGCACCTTCGCCAAGCCAGTATTTCACGCGCTCCATGTTCATTTTGACGCGCTCTTCGCTATCCTTGGGAAGCATCGGATTGTAAGTGCCCAGCTTTTCGATAAAGCGGCCATCGCGTGGCATGCGGCTGTCGGCAGCGACGATCGAGTAGAAAGGGCGCTTCTTGGAGCCGCCGCGGGCGAGACGAATTTTCATAGCCATGGTTGGTTTTCCTTCAGGTGTTTTCTTGGTGTTGCTTATGGTGCTGAATGACTTCAGCGATGATGAAGTTCAAAAACTTCTTGGCGAAATCCGGGTCGAGATCGGCCCGGTTCGCCAAATCTGTCAGCCGCGCGATCTGGGCCGCTTCGCGGTCGGGATCGGACGGGGGCAGGTCGTGGGTGGCTTTCAGCTTGCCAACCGCTTGCGTGTGCTTGAACCGTTCGCCAAGCGTATAGACCAGAATGGCATCAAGGCGGTCGATGCTTTCACGATGCTCTCTCAAGAGCGCGGCGGCGCGATTAGCGACATCAGTCATGGGATGGCTCCTGTGCTTGGGCGCAAGACGCGAAACATAAGGGTTGTCTGACAAAATGGGCTGAAGGCTCTGGTAGGCTGGCATAGCCAGAACAAGCGTCGCAATCGGCGCGCTGAGAAAGGCGAAAAGCCAACCGATTTCTATGCAGCTTATGGATCATGCCGCCACCCTTGGATGCCGATAGACATATGCGCCGGGGTAGCGTTCTGGCGGGGTCGCCGCATCGTCGCGGACGGCCCCGAGCTTTTCTGCCAACGCGATCGAGCGGTAGTTGTCCGGATCGATATAGCTGACAGCCGTGTCCCACCCCAGTTCCGTGAAAGCATGGTTGATGGCTGCGCGCGCCGCTTCGGTTGCGATGCCGGTGCCCTCGACTGCCGGATCAAGGACCATCCAGCCAATTTCCTTCTCAGGCCAGTCGATGGGATGCCACGGACCGATCAAAGCGATGTTCGTGTCATCGCCAGTGCGGGTGACCGACCACATGCCGAAACCGTTGATGTCCCAATGTCCGATCTCACTGGCGAAGGTGCGCCAAGCGACGCCAATATGGTCCGGGCCGCCAATGGCACGTGACCGCTCGGACGTCAGGAAGTCGCGAAACGCGGGCCAGTCGGACGCTTTCGGGCGTCGCAATGTCAGGCGTTCCGTTGTCAGCATGGGATTGCCTCACATGGGGCAAGATGGATGTCCGCTGCGCGCATGGCACCGGCGGACCCTCCGGGGGGAGTATTGCTGGCAAGATGATGGCGTGAGTGGCGCGTCATGATAACGTTACTTCTTTTTCCCGAAACCCGAGAGGCCGGGGGGCAGACCAGCACCGCCAAGGCCCGGCATTTTGCCTTGCAGGGCTTTGGCTGCTTCTTCCATCGCTTTGGGATCGTTCATATCGGGCATCCCGCCGCCTTTACCGAACATGCCTTTCATGGCTTGTTTGAGCATGCCGCCTTTGCCCATTTTGCCCATCTTCTTCATCATGTCGGCCATCTGGCGGTGTTGCTTGATCAGCTTGTTGAGTTCGGAAACCTCAAGCCCCGCACCTTTGGCAATCCGTTTCTTGCGACTGGCCTGCAGCAGTGCGGGGTTGGCACGTTCGCGTTTCGTCATGGAATTGATGAGAGCAACCTGCCGCTTGAGGATACTGTCGTCCAGCCCAGCAGCGTCCATCTGTTTCTGCATTTTTCCCATGCCAGGCATCATGCCCATCATGCCTTCCATGCCGCCCATTTTCATCATCTGTTCAAGCTGCATCTTCAGATCGTTCATGTTGAACGCGCCCTTCTGAAAGCGCTTCATCATGCGTTCGGCCTGTTCGGCCTCGATCGTCTCCTGGGCCCTTTCGACAAGCGCGACAATGTCGCCCATGCCAAGGATACGGCCTGCAATCCGCTTTGGTTCGAAGGTCTCGATAGCGTCCATCTTTTCGCCAAGGCCGACGAAACGGATTGGCTTGCCGGTGATGGCGCGCATGGATAAGGCCGCACCACCGCGCCCGTCACCGTCCATCCGGGTCAGGACAACGCCGGTGACGCCAATCTTGTCATCGAATTCCTGCGCGACGTTCACCGCGTCCTGACCGGTCAGGCCATCCACGACCAGCAAGGTCTCGCGCGGGTTTGCCACATCGCGGACTGCGGCGGCTTGGGCAATCAGTTCCTGATCAATGTGCAGGCGGCCCGCAGTGTCGAGCATGTAGACGTCATACCCGCCAAGGCTGGCTTGCGTCTTGGCGCGTTTGGCGATTGCGACCGGATCTTCGCCTTTGACGATGGGCAACGTGTCGACCCCGATCTGGACACCGAGGATTGCAAGCTGTTCCATCGCCGCCGGACGGTTCGTGTCGAGCGAAGCCATCAGGACGCGCTTGCCTTCGCGCTCTTTCAAACGTTTGGCGAGCTTTGCTGTCGTTGTGGTTTTACCGGAACCTTGGAGGCCGACCATCAGGATCGGGGCGGGCGGGTTGTCGATCTTCAGCGCACCGGGGTCCTGGTCACCTGTCAGGATATGTTCAAGTTCGTCATGCACGATTTTGACGACCTGCTGACCGGGCGTCACAGATTTCGTGACGGACTGACCTGTGGCTTTGTCCTGCACGGCTTTGACGAAATCACGTGCGACTGGCAACGAGACATCTGCCTCCAGCAAGGCGATACGCACTTCCCGCAAGGCAGTTTTGACATCATCCTCGGACAACGCACCTTGCTTGGTGAGTTTGTCAAAGACGCCGGATAGACGTTCGGACAGATTTTCAAACATGGCCAAGGCCCTCGTGTGGTTGCGATTTGCCCCATATAAGAACGAAACGCGTAAAGCAGTAGCGCCCCCGTGGGCGCGACGCGCTGACGGAGGGCGATCCCTATCAGATAAGGACCGGACGGCTAGCGCTGTCCGGATATAAGGGGCGTTTAGGCCTTTGCGCGCATGCTGTCAACCGGGCCCATCAGCCATGCGTTGATTGCATCGGCAGCGTCAAATGCCTGCGTGTCATGCACGAAAAGCCAAGTCATCGGGTGTTCCCCGGCATCCATTCCGCCAGTCAGCCGAAGCGCGAGCCGATAAGTCTCTGTTTGGTTCCGGTTCTGTGTCTGAACGACCGCTTCGCCGAGATAGCTGAGCGGATATGTCAGGTTCGTTTGGCCTCGCCAAGTGCGCGTTCGCAGCGTCAGCTGATCCGCTTCACGATCCAGAAAAACGGCAATACGACGCAGCGTTGCGGCAAAGACGGTTATGCACAGCAAAGCGCTTGCAATGCCGATAAGCCCTGCAAAAAGATGTCCCGTCGTCGCCATCGTTAAACCGAGCGACGCAAAGGCAAGTGTGCAACCGATCATCGCGACACTCACCGGCGTTGAATTGTATGTGAGGACCATGAGGTCAGGTGTGCTTGTCTTGATCCGCATACGACAAGCTTGGCAGGCTGGCTCGTCCTTATGTTGGCAGGAACGCGCCAAATTGATGGCGATAGGACCAAGCAACGGTTGCGGCCATGATCCCCAGACCAATGAGATGCCAGAACGGCATACCCGCGAAAAGGGTCAAAGCCGAGGTGCCGACGATCATCGTGCCTACCAATCCAGCCGCGCCAATACCTTGCAGGCCGGGCATCCACAGCAACCCAGCGCAAAGCAGTTCGACTGATCCTGTGATGTACCTTGGAAACTGGCCAAATCCGATGGCTTCATAGATCGCAACGTCTGCAGGGTCGCTCAGCACCTTGCGCAGTCCGAAATAAACGAACGCGAGAGTAAGGCCGATCCGAAGGGCAAGAATGAACAACTGCATTACGCAGACTTAGGTTGTGCCGCCCCTTTGCCAAGCTCCGCTGCTGCTGCAACGGCGTTCTTGAGGAACGCGGCGGCCTCTGCGACCGAGGCATCAGCCTCCGGAGATCGCCCGACAAAATACTGCCAGACGTGCGGCAGCGCGGTCGTCGTTGTCAGAGTCACTTCAACGCCGTCAGCGCGTAGCTTGTCCGCCATAAGACATCCGTCATCATAAAGGACTTCGTGACGGTCGCACTGGATCAGCACGGGCCCAGCCCCTTTGAAACTGCCAAAAATCGGCGAAATCTCGGGGTTGTTCGGATCTTGTCCCGATAAATAGGCATCCACGCCGCGTTGTCCCCAGCTCATCGGGACCAGCGCGTCTTTCTTCAGGTTCTCAGCCAATGAAGGATTGATCAGGTGCAGATCGACAATTGGCGAAAAACAGACACAGGCTGCCGGTGGCGCGACTCCTTTGCGCAGCAGGCGATGCAGCAGCGCGAGCGTGAGATTGCCGCCTGCACTGTCGCCTGCGATCGTGATCGGTCCGCTTTCAGGATCAGCGAGAAGCGCCATATACGCCGTCTCCGCATCATCAAGGCCAGCAGGAAACGGGTGCTCGGGGGCCAGCCGCCAGTCGACATAGACCCCGCGTTGGCCTGACAGTGCCGCAAGCTCTGCGATCACGTGCCGACAGCCACGCAGATTCCCGATGATAAAGCCTCCTCCGTGAATGTAGAGCAGGGTGCCATTGGTCGGTTTGGTATTTCGTGAGCAGTACGCCGCTGACACGGTGCATCCATCATGTGTAAGTGAGACGTCGCGCTGGCGATACCCCATAGGCGTCTTGTATGCCATGATCGCATTTACGGTATAGGTCTTGCGGGCGAGCCAATTGTTACTAACCGCTGCCAGACACGGTTTCTGGACATAGCGTGCGTAGACATTCAGCAATTTCTGAGAACGGGATAGCATGCTTAACGCTAGGCTGGGCCGCGACAAAAGGTCAAGGCGTGACACTATGGTCGGCTTCAGGGTTGACGCGACCGGATGATAGGGATTTTTGGGCATCGGGGATTCTTGCTTGCGTCCTGATGAGTCACATTTGTTCATTGCAAATTTGAACAAAATGCCGAATTTCTGATATTTGTTGTTTGCACGCGCACATGCCGGGAGTAGCAGGATATGGACAGTTGGGACGAGGTTAGAACTGCCTATCAGGTGGCCCGATCCGGGACCGTCAGCGGGGCTGCCGATGTTCTGGGCGTTCATCATGCGACAGTCATTCGTCACATTGACGCACTCGAGGGGCGGCTGGGTGTCAAGCTTTTCCAGCGACATGCCCGTGGCTACACCGCGACAGAGGCGGGGGCAGACCTGTTGCAGGTCGCACAGGCCACGGACGACCAATTCACGCAGCTGGCGGGCCGCATCAAGGGGCTGGGCGAAGGTCTGTCAGGCGATCTGGTGATCACATCGCTCGGCACCGTAGCTGCGATGGTCGTACCGATCGTTGTTGCGTATCAAATTGAAAATCCTGACATTCGTGTACGCTTTCTGACCGGCGACCGCCTGTTCCGGCTGGAATACGGGGAGGCCCATGTTGCAATCCGTGCGGGGCAGATGCCAAGCGAGCCCGACAATGTTGTCCAGCCTTTTACGAAACAGCGGATGGCGATGGTTGCATCGCAGTCCTATCTCGATCGGGCCGGTAGGCCGACGGGCGAAGACGATCTGAAAAACCACAGCTTCGTCAGCCATGATGATGTCGATACCCGGGCACCATTCAGTCGCTGGCTGATGGATGTGGGTGGTATCACGGATATCGCATTTCGCGCGACCGATACACGCGTCATGAAAGAGGCGATCTTGGCAGGCGCGGGGATCGGCTTTGTCGCGGAATACGAGCTTTCGAATTATCCGACGCTGGTACCCATCATGGAAAGCAAGCCGGAATGGGCAGCATCCCTATGGCTGGTAACGCACGTTGATCTACATCGCACAGTCAAAGTGCAATCCTTCCTGACATTCCTGAAAGCACACACTAAGGACTGGCCACGCTAATGCCGCCTGCGACCGCTGGGCATCTCGCGATGCTCCTCTTTTCTGCGCTTGTTGCCGGGTCATTCGCGCTGGGCGAACTTGCGGCAAACGAGATTGCACCGGCGGCCCTGAATGCGGTGCGGTTCTGGATCGCAGCAATGGTAGTCGGGTTCGTGGCGTTGTCCACCACTGGCCTACCGCGGACTGTGGCGCATTCTCTCTGGCGCTACCCCGTTCTTGCGTTCTTCTTCATCGTTTATTTTGTCTTGATGTTCGAGGGTCTGAAAACCGCACCAGCGGTTAGCGCAGCTGCTGTATTTACCCTGACGCCAATCCTGTCCGCGCTGTTTGGATGGTTGCTGCTACGGCAGCGTTTCACGGGACGTATTGCTCTGGCGCTTGCCATCGGCGGGGCAGGGGCGCTTTGGGTGATTTTCCGCGCAAACCTCGGCGCGCTCATGTCTTTCGATATAGGTCGCGGTGAAGTAATCTATTTCGTCGGATGCGTTTCCCACGCCATTTACACGCCTTTGGTCGCCACGCTGAACCGTGGCGAGCCTGCCGTTGCCTTTACTTTTGGCACACTGATCGCAGGTGCCCTCATGCTGACGGCGTGGGCATGGGGTGATCTGATGGCGACCGACTGGGCGAACCTGCCGGCCATCGTTTGGATCACCATTCTTTACACGGCTGTCTTTGCAAGCGCGGCAACTTTCACTCTGCTCCAATTTGCGGCGCTTCAACTGCCATCGTCAAAGGTTATGGCTTACACGTACCTCACCCCAACTTGGGTAATCGTGTGGACAATTGCGATGGGGCAGCAAGCACCACCCTTAATTCTACTAGTGGGTGTCGCGATGACAGTATTGGCGCTTCTGCTGCTATTAAAGAACGAGGACCGGGATTACGTCCGGGGCGCAAGCTCTTCCTGATCAAGGAACCGTTCGAATGCATCTAGGTCGATGCCTTCCATCTGACCGAATCCCTTCATCCAGACGGAAGCTTCGCGCAGCGCGTCGGGTTCGAGTTTGCACCATTTGACCCGCCCGCGCTTTTCCTGACTGATCAGCGCCGCGGCAGACAACACCTGCAAATGCTTTGATATCGCAGCCAGGGACATATCAAAGGGGGCGGCAACGTCTGTGACAGCCATATCGTCCTCAAGCAGCATCGACAGGATTTCCCGGCGGGTCGAGTCGGCCAGTGCCGTGAAAACGATGTCCAGATGCGAAACCATACTGCGCATTACGCCTTGGTTGCTGCAAAGGTCAACCAATTGGTTGAATATGAAAAATGGTCCAGTTGCGGCATATCTGGCCCGACCAACCAATTCAGTCATGGTGTAATCATTTGATTGTAATGAAGAAATCGGCAATTTCCATTCTATTGACTCTGTTCCGATCCAACCCTAGACCATGCCCAATATCTGAGTGGGGGAATTCCTTGTCTGATCCGACAGATCCCGACGACCGGCTCGCAGCGCTAGAGGCCAGACTGGCTGCAAAGCGCGCGCCGCAGAAGGTCAAGGACCACGCAGAGGAGCACTATTCACAGGCGCAACTCGCCTGGCGCATGGTGATTGAATTGGTGGCCGGTCTCGCGATCGGTTTTGGCATCGGATACGGGCTGGATTACCTACTGGGAACCCAACCTTTCATGATGGTGCTGTTTATCTTCTTTGGCCTTGCGGCTGGTGTTCTCACCATGGTGCGCAGCGCCAAGGAAGTGCAAACGAAACAAGAAGCAGCGCAAGCTGCAAGAGACGAGGGTGACGAAAGTGGCGACTGAAACTGACGCACAATCCGAAGGCGGTCTGGTTTTCCATCCGCTGGATCAGTTCATCGTTAAGCCGTTGTTTGGACCGGGCGGCATGTTCGGTGGACCGGCTGACGGACCGACCCAGATCGGCATGTTCACACCGACAAACGTGACACTTTGGATGGCTGTCGCCGTCCTTTGCATCTTCCTTCTGTTTGTTGTTGGCTCGCGTGGCCGCGCAATCATCCCGACACGGGTGCAGTCCATTGGCGAACTGGTCTACGGCTTCATCTACAAGATGGTCGAAGACGTCACCGGCAAGGACGGCGTCAAGTATTTCCCGTACATCATGACGCTATTCGTATTTATTCTGTTCTCGAACTATCTCGCACTCTTGCCGATGTCTTATTCGCCGACATCCATGATCGCTGTGACTGCGGTCCTTGGTTTCGGGGTCTTCATCTGCGTGACGATCCTTGGCTTTGTGCTGAACGGCGCTGCATTCCTTGGCCTTTTCTGGATGAAAGACGCACCAGCGATCCTGCGCCCGATCATCGCCATCATCGAAGTGATCTCGTACTTCGTGCGCCCTGTCAGCCACTCTATTCGTCTGGCCGGTAACATCATGGCAGGCCACGCCGTGATCAAGGTTTTCGCAGGCTTTGCCGCGCTGGCGCTGGTGTCCCCACTCGCGATTCTGGGCATCACGGCGATTTATGGCTTGGAAATCCTCGTTTGCGGCATCCAGGCCTATGTTTTCACGATCTTGACGTGCGTCTACCTGAAAGACGCGCTGCATCCCGCACACTAACAATAGCGGGCATATCGCCCGCCAATCTTTCTAACTTCCAATCGTAAGGAGAATTCTCATGGAAGGTGAACTCGCACACATCGGCGCTGGTCTTGCTGCAATCGGTTCCGGCGCTGCCGCAATCGGTGTTGGTACTGTTGCTGGCAACTACCTCGCAGGCGCTTTGCGCAACCCATCTGCTGCTGCATCGCAGACAGCAACACTGTTCATCGGTCTGGCCTTCGCAGAAGCCCTGGGGATCTTCGCGTTCCTCGTCTCGCTCCTGCTGATGTTCGCCGTCTAAGAACAACCCATATCCTTACGGCGGGTTAGGGCGGTTGCGCCCTGACCCGTAAACTTTCAAGGTTATTCGGGGGCCACTTCATGGCGACAGAAACAACAGAGGCCGTTGCAGGCGCATGCGTTGGACCAGATGGGTCTGCCATTGGCATGCCGCAGCTTTGCGCGGATTGGATGGGCAATCAGGTATTCTGGTTGGTGGTCGCGCTTGTCGTGATCTTCTTCATCATGTCGCGGATCGCTTTGCCGCGCATCGGGGCTGTTCTGGCCGAACGTGCTGGGACAATCACCAACGATCTGTCTGCGGCAGAAGAACTGAAGCAGAAAGCCGTCGAGGCTGAAGCAGCCTATGAAAAGGCACTGGCTGACGCCCGTGTCGAAGCCGCGAAAATCGTTGCTGACGCCAAAGCGGAAATTCAGGCTGATCTGGACGCTGAGCTTGCAAAAGCCGACGCGCAGATCGCTGAAAAGACTGCGGAAAGCGAAGCTGCAATCGCGGAGATCCGTGACGGCGCAGCCAAGAGCGTTACCGAAGTTGCCAAAGACACCGCAAAGGCAATCGTTGCCTCTATGGGTGGCACAGCGGACGCGAAAACAATTAACGCCGCCGTTTCAGCACGGATGAAAGGGTAGACCATGCGCTATTTTGCAACCGCCCTTTTGACCGTCGCGGCCTCACCCGCATTTGCGGCGGGCGAAAAGGGTTTCTTTTCGCTGGCGAACACGGACTTCATCGTCCTGATCGCGTTCCTCTTGTTCGTGGGCATTCTGCTTTACTACAAGGTTCCGACAATGGTCGGCAAAATGCTCGACCGGCGTGCAGATACAATCAAGTCCGAGCTTGATGAAGCCAAAGCCCTTCGCGAAGAAGCGCAGTCGCTGCTTGCCTCTTACGAGCGTAAACACAAAGAAGTGCAAGAACAGGCCAAACGCATCGTGACTTCCGCAAAAGAAGAAGCCCAACGCGCTGCCGCGACCGCGAAAGACGATATCGCATCTTCCATCACTCGTCGCCTTGCCGCTGCTGAAGAACAGATCGACGCCGCGCAAGCTGCAGCGATCAAGGACATCCGCAACCAGGCCGTAACAGTTGCTGTCGCTGCCGCACGCGACGTCATCGCCAAACAGATGGACGCCAAAGGCGCCAACACACTGGTTGATGAAGCGATCGCCACGGTCGGTGAAAAGCTGCACTAAGCTGATATCATACCAATTGACAAAAAGCCCCGGCGGAAACGCGCGGGGCTTTTTTGTTATGCGTGATTTGGTAGACAATCGGCATGGTTCATTTGACAACAAGGATTCGCCAGTGAGGCGGTCGTTCTGGAAACCTGCGCGGTCTGCGAAAAAGGAACGTCCATGGTGGCATTACTTCGATGAGCCATCCAGCGGGAAAATCTATTCCCAACCCGTTGGAAAGCCGGAATTCAACGTCGGTGACGTCGTGCGCCTTAGGGCCAGACCCGAAAAGCGAAGGCGCGTTGTTGGCGTCGAATGGCACAAGTTCCGCAACTGTTATTGCTACTTGATCGAAGTGACAGAGAACGGGCGGCTTGCACCGGTTTCACCGTATTGGTTTGCGCCGCAACTGTCGCTGGTCGAACGAGGCTAACGTTCCTGCTCGTGCGCGAACCTCTTCTTGGCGTAGACTTCGTTCTCGTCCACCTTCTGCTGGTCGGTAAGCGCTTGTTTCACATAGTCAAGGTGGGTCGCCACAGCGGCGCGCGCGCCTTCGGGGTCGCGGGCTTGCAAGGCATCATTGATCGCTCTGTGTTGATCCAGAAGTTGGTCACGGGTCATGCGTTGCTTGAACATGATTCCACGATTGTAAAACACGCCTTCGCGAAGCAGTTCGTACATCGAGCGCATCATATGCAGCATGATGATGTTGTGGCTTGCCTCGATGATGGCGAGGTGGAAATCGGCATCAAGTTGGGCCTCGTCGTTCGGATTGCGCTTCTGATGGGCGACTTCCATTTTCCGAAAGATCGTGTCGATGACCTTCAGATCAGTCTCTGTGCCCAGCCGTGCGGCGCGTTCAGCGGCAAGGCCTTCCATGTCGCGCCGAAAGCTGAGGTAGTCAAAAACCGCCGCATCATGCGTCGCAAACAAGGTTATCAAGGCTGGTGAAAATGCACTGCCCAGAACATCCGCCACAAAAACACCCGCCCCCGCTTTCGAGGTCAGTAAGCCGCGGTTCTGGAGGTCTGCCAGGGCTTCGCGCAGTGACGGACGCGAAACACCCATCCGTTCGCTTAATTCGCGTTCAGACGGCAGCCTTTCACCGGGCCGTAAAATCCCGCGCAGGATCAGGCTTTCAATCTGGCGCATCACGCCATGCGAGAGTTTCTCCTGCTGAACGGTTTCAAATGGCATGGTGGTATCCCGAACTGATTGGTCAAAACATATGACCACTTTGCGCGAACCACAAATGGAAAAAGGGCCACCGAAACGGCGGCCCTTTCTGAATTGGTAAGATCGCCCGCTTAGTTAGGGGTGATAACGATTTCGACGCGGCGGTTCTGCTGACGGCCATCGGCTGTCAGGTTTGTTGCCACAGGTGCGTCTTCGCCACGACCGACAGAGCGGATTCGCGACGGGTTCACGCCAGCGTTGATGAGTACCGAAGATACGGCCTGCGCACGGCGCTGGGACAGGTCAAAGTTGAATGAAGCGTCGCCCACGTTGTCAGTGTGACCAATGACATTCACCGTAGTGTTCGGGTACTGGTTCATTGACGCTGCGAGTGTGCGCAGATCAGCCTGTGCTGAACCGGATACAGAGGTGGAATTCGTTGCAAACAGGATGTCCTGTGGCAGCGTCACGACAAGATTGTTGCCGTTGTTCACGATACCCACGTTGCCACCAAGCGAGCGACGCAGCTCTTCTTCCTGGCGGTCCAGCTGGTTGCCGATTGCGGCACCACCAGCGGCACCAATTGCGGCACCAAGAACAGCATTGCGGCGGCGCTCGTCGACGCTGTCGCCGGAAATGACGCCTGCAAGTGCACCGACGCCGGCACCGATCAGTGCGCCTTGTTCTGCGTTCTGGTTGTTGTTTGGTCGGGTTCCATCACACGCGGCAACAAATGCGACCGCTGCAAGACCGAGAGAGATTTTAGTCAGTGTCATGAGACAAGTTCCGTTATTTGGGAGAGCGCAATTGCGCTTATCTGTAGTTTGTATAAAGCGCAAACTGCGCTGCTATCCAATAACGAAGGGTTGCATGGCGATAACTCGCCTATTTCTATGGGGTTACGCGGCGGCGTCCGCCTTCGCCGACTCGTAGGCGAGCATCGCGCGTTTCACCGGAAGCCCCCAATGATACCCGCCAAGCGCACCCGATTTGCGCAGTGCACGGTGACAGGGAATCAGCCAGCTCACCGGATTACGCCCGACGGCTGTACCGACAGCGCGGACCGCTTTCGGATGACCGATTGATTTCGCTATTTCGCTATAGGTTGTCACGTGCCCTGACGGGATCGCCAAAAGCGCCTCCCAGACCTTCAACTGAAACGGGGCTCCGATCATGTGAAGACGGGTGTCACCATCCATTGCCAATGCGGCACGCGCCCAACTCGAAAGTGCTGCATGGTCTTCGGCGAATTCGGCGTCCGGCCAGCGTGAAGTCAAGTCGTCCATCGCCGCTTCCATGCCGGACTCCGCTGCGAAAGCCAGACCGCAAATCCCCTTGTCTGTCCCCATCACCAGTGCTGGCCCGAACGCACTGTCAAACCAACCCCATTTTATGGTCAGGCCTTTCCCGCCTGCCGCGAATTCACCCGGCGACATGGCCTCCCAGCGTAGAAACAGATCATGCAAGCGTCCGGATCCGGACAGGCCAACCGAGTCTGCCGTTTCAAGCATGGTAAAGCGTTCACGCAAAAGCGTCTTGGCGTGGCCAAGCGTCAGGTACTGCTGATAGCGCTTGGGGCTGACGCCGACCCATTGCGAAAACAGGCGTTGGAAATGGGCCGGTGACATTTTCATCTGTGCGGCGATGTCCGCCAGTGAAAGCGTTTCGTCCGCGGCATCCAGCAGCTCGATTGCGCGGGCCATGACCTGGTAGTGATATGCGTTTTCCTGTGTCATGAGATGATGATAGGCAAGCGGGGCGTTGCGAGCGACCCGAAAATTGCGCATACGATGGGCATGGCAAAACAACTTGATTACCACACCATTCGGCGTATCTTCGAACGCTTTCAAGCCGCAGAGGCGGAACCGAAGGGCGAGTTGGAACATGTGAATGTTTACACGCTTTGCGTCGCTGTTGCGCTGTCTGCGCAGGCGACGGATGCCGGAGTGAACCGGGCCACACGTGCGCTTTTCAAGGTGGCGGACACACCGCAAAAGATGCTCGATCTCGGGATCGACGGGCTGACAGAGCACATCAAGACGATTGGCCTGTTTCGCCAGAAGGCCAAGAACGCGATGAAAATGAGCCAGATCCTCGTGGATGAATACGGCGGAGAGGTGCCAAATTCCCGCGCTGCCTTGCAATCGCTTCCGGGTGTGGGTCGAAAGACTGCTAACGTGGTGCTGAACATGTGGTGGGGGCAACCTGCGCAGGCTGTGGACACGCATATTTTCCGGGTCGGCAACCGCACAGGCATTGCACCGGGCAAGGATGTCGATGCAGTTGAACGCGCGATCGAGGACCATATTCCAGCAGATTTCCAACTGCACGCCCACCACTGGCTAATCCTGCACGGGCGCTATACATGCGTCGCCAGAAAACCCAAATGCCAGGCATGTCTGATCCGCGACCTCTGCCAATTCGAGGACAAGACTGTATGAGCTATGACGTAATTGGGATCGGCAATGCGATTGTCGATGTGATTGGTGCGGCCGAAGACACCTTTCTGGACCATATGGGTATCGAGAAGGGGATCATGCAGCTGATCGAAAAGGATCGTGCAGAGGTACTTTATGCAGCCATGACAGAGCGGGTGGAAACCCCCGGTGGGTCTGTCGCGAATACCATTGCTGGTCTTGGCAGTCTTGGCCTTTCCACAGCATTCATTGGTAAGGTCAAAGATGACGCACTCGGTCGTTTCTACGCCAAGGGGATGGAGGATGCAGGCACTGCATTTCCCAATCCACCTGTTCCCGATGCAACGGCTCCGACTTCGCGGTCAATGATTTTCGTCTCCCCTGATGGGGAGAGGTCGATGAACACCTATTTGGGCGCTGGTGCCGATCTTGACCAAAAGGACGTGCCCGCAGACATCTTTTCTGGCAGCAAGATGCTGTTTCTTGAGGGCTATCTGTTCGACAAGGACCACGGAAAGACAGCCTTCGCAGAAGCCGCACGGCTGATGCGTGCGGCTGGGGGCAAATCAGGCATCACGCTGTCCGATCCGTTCTGTGCAGATCGGCATCGGGCGGATTTTCAAGACCTGATCGCGAACGAAATGGATTTCGTTCTGGGCAATGCTGCCGAATGGACCACGCTTTACGAGACGGATGATCTGGAATCCGCCGTCGCGCAAGCCGCTGCGGTGTGTGATGTGGTTGTCTGCACGCATTCAGGTAAACCGGTCTGGATTCACGCAGGTGACCAACACATTCAGGTGCCAGTCACGCCTGTGACGCCAGTGGATGCCACGGGAGCCGGTGATCAGTTTGCGACAGGATTTCTTTTTGGATTGTCGCGCGGTCTATCGCTTGAAACCTGCGGCAGGATGGGGGTTGTCGCCGCAGCAGAGGTAATCGGCCATATCGGACCAAGGCCAAAGGCAGACCTGTCCGACCTGTTCAAGTCGGCCGGATTGTTTTGAGCCACAGCGCGTCAAGCGCATCAATCGCGGCCACATCAAAACGGTCTTCTTCTTTCCAATACTTTCCGGACGTTACGTAATAGCCAAGCCGCTCTTCTTCTTGCAGCGCCGCCGCGGCAACCGCTGTGTCAAATGGCAACGGCGCGTGCGCGGCGGATTGCGCCGGAGCACTTCTTGGAAATGTCAGCCGACTCTGGCCTGCCGACAGGTTCACCATTGCGCAGCCTTCGCGGGCAGCCATCACCTGCAGCCGCGCCGATTTCGCCTCGAGCGAGCGCAGGCTCTTGTCCGCGCGGAGCGGGTCAGCTGTGCCTTTGCCATAAAAATGGGTCTGTTTGGTGTCATAAACCATGTCACAGCCCATCATGGCGATGACACGCGGCCTCAGCGCACCCAGCGCCCAGTAGGCTGCGGTGAACGCCATCGTCCCACCTGCATAGACAAAGCCACCGAACCGGTTCTGAACTGGCACATAATCTGCAGCGCGGATTATCCGCTGTCCAGGGTCGAGAGCATTCGGCTGTCTGGCGGTATCAAAGTCATCCGGAAAGATCAGATCGTCCCAATCAGGTCTGACGGCCCAAGCATTGTTGATCGCAACGATGCGATCAAACGGGGCGCGGTCCCAAGCGCGGCTGTCCACGACATTCGGACCACTGCCCAAAATCAATACAGTCGTCATGCCAGAAAGCCTCACCCGTCAAATACAAATGGTCCAAGCCTGTGGCGCGACATCGCCGACGCACGGACAACCTGCCGAACTGCTTGTTGATCACTCGCCTAACTTGGCGTGCACTTCGTTCAGGTCAATCTCGCCAATCGGCATTTTGTTGGCTGGGTTCTCAAAGTCGTATTTGAACAGATTGAAGTCCTTCTTGTAGACCTCGTACATCAGGTGCATGGACAGATCATCGAAATAATCCTCGACCGGATGCAGCCGTTTTGGCCCATGCCCTTCACTTTCGTTAAAGCGGGGAATCTTGGCAAGATCGATGGCATTGGGCGTTTCGATCTTGTCGAGAACCTGTTGCATCCCATCGTTGAACTGTTCCGTCCAGAAAATCTTGTCATAGCGACCGCCATTCACAATGAATGTCGAGATATGGCCGGACATGGCAGACCAGTGGATGTCAGGTTCCATCGGACGACGCCACCGGATGGTATCGCGCGCAAACAACAGGAACCGGCGAAACGATTTGATCTGGTCAAATTCGAATCCGTTCTCGGGATCGCCGACTTCAATGCCGTATTTCTGGATCAGCAGGGGGACGAGGTTCCCTCGGTAATAGCGTCCGTTGCGCTGGATACCGCAAATCTTGTCGAAGAAGGATGACAGGATACGGGTGTAAGGATTGCGCACGCAAGTGAAGGCAAAAGATTTGTGCGCTTTGACATTGGCTGTGATGAGCGGCTGGCTGTCATCCATCGCCCATTTATGCATCCCGTGCTGCGCATCATGGATGTCACCATCGAAGAATTCGCCATGATCTGAATAGAACATGATCTGACCGATGGTCGAACAGGCGCATTTCGGAACGACCCGATACACAACGCTTTCGCTGTTCGTCATCCATGTACCGGGAAACCCCATGAAACACTCTCTCCTTGGCGCGCCGTGGTCGCGTGCGTCACTCACGTCATAGTTGGCCTTAAAAAGCAAAGAAAGCCTGTATATTCAATGTCTCTTCAAGGTATGACATCTAAACAATACCAAACGACGGGACCTGACTGTTTCCAATATGGCAAAAATCGCCTTCATTCTCCTGTGTCACAAAGATCCGGATGCCATCATCCAGCAGGCCAGACAGTTGACAGCGGTGGGCGATTACATCGCGATTCACTTCGATGCCCGCTCCTCGAAAGACGCGTACGCGAAAATTAAAACCGAACTGTCCGACAATCCAAACGTGACCTATGCCAAAAAGCGGATCAAATGCGGCTGGGGTGCTTGGAGTCTGGTGCAGGCCACGCTTTACGCAGTGGAGGCCGCGGTTGAAGACTTCCCAAGGGCGAGCCATTTCTACATGGTGTCCGGCGATTGCATGGCGATCAAATCAGCGGTTCATACGCATAAATTCCTTGATGCAGAAGATGTCGATTACATCGAAAGCTTTGACTATTTCGATAGCGACTGGATCAAGACGGGCTTCAAGGAAGAACGGTTGATCTATCGACATTTCTTCAACGAACGCACGCAAAAGCCGTTGTTCTATGCGGCTTTCAATTTTCAGCGCCGTTTCGGATTGACGCGGCAAATCCCGAAGGATTTGCAAATCATGATCGGCAGCCAATGGTGGTGCCTGCGCCGTCGTACGATCGAATTCGTTCTGGAATTCGTGCGTAAGCGCAAGGATGTGATGCGGTTCTTCAGAACGACCTGGATTCCGGATGAGACGTTTTTTCAGACAATCGTCCGACATCTTGTTCCGAAAGAGGAAATCAGAACACGCACACTGACGTTCCTGATGTTTACCGACTACGGGATGCCGGCGACGTTTTATAACGATCACTACGATTTGCTGCTTGCGCAGGACGGGCTTTTTGCGCGGAAAATCAGCCCCGAGGCAAAAGAACTCAAGAACCGATTGGGAGTCCTCTATGCCTCTGACCGCGAGGACTTTCGGATTTCGAACGAGGGACGCAGCCTGTTCAAGTTCCTGACAGGACGTGGCCGGATCGGCCGCCGCTTCGCGACCCGTTTCTGGGAAACGGAAACCTCTCTCGGTCGCGAACGCGAGCTGCTCATCATCGCTTGTAAAAAGTGGCATGTCGCCAAGCGCCTGACAGATGCGATCCGGGCCGAAACCGATGTCCCCGCGATTGATTATCTCTTCAACGAAGACGACACTAACATGCCCGACCTGGGTGGTATTCAGTCCACGCTGGGTAAACGCACCCGGCATCGTCGCGCGCTGATGCGCATGCTCTTTGATTACTACCAGACCAACAAACTGGTGATCTGTCTTGATACGGCAAACATCGACCTGATGCAGGATTTCTTCTCTGACCGTTCGAACACGCGATTGCTGGAAATCGATTGTACGTTCAGCGATGAATACCTGACCGGTCATGCGCGCCGCGTCGGTCTTGCAGGGGATCATACGTCCAGGGAAACACTGGACCAGTTGCTGCCAACGATCCGCTACGATGTGATTTTCGAAAGCGACCGTATTCGCGATGCGAATTTTGCGGGCACGTATCGTCTTCGTGAGGTCGCAAACGAGACCGAAAACGCGCGCGCTCTTGCGGCGTTCCTCGGGATCGAGGACGAGGCCGCCGAGAAACTTGCCAAAACACCTTATCTATTTGTCGACTAAGGAAAAGCCATGCAGTTCGAATATGACGATCAGAACATTTTCGCAAAGATTTTGCGGAGCGAAATCCCGAACGCCACCGTGTTCGAAAACGACCATGCCCTTGCCTTCAACGATATTAACCCGCAAGCGCCGGTGCATGTGCTGATCATCCCGAAAGGGCCTTATGTCTCTCTCGATCATTTCGCACGGGATGCATCGCCTGAAGAACAGGTCGGTTTCATGGCCGCTGTCGCAGAAGTTTGCCGGCTCACAGGCGTTGACGATGGCTTTCGTGCCATTGCGAACACGCGAACACACGGCGTGCAGGATGTCCCTCATTACCACATGCATATCATCGGTGGGACGCAGTTGGGCAGGATGCTCCCGGCCTAAATCGCTTTCAGTCAGACTTGGTCAGGGCAAGAAAGACATCTTCTAGATCAGCCTCTTCACTTCGGATATCAGCGATCGTGATACCTGCGTCCTTGACGATATGCAGGATCTGATCGGCGCTGATTGCCTTTGCAGAATAGGTAAAGCGCAGCGTACCGTCGGTTGATACGCTACCGGTGATTGCGTCTGGCAGGTCAGGCAAGATGGAATCCGACGTAGGTGTGATTGCAAGCGTCTTGCTGTCCAGTCGCGACAACAGGTTGGCAGTGCTGTCTTGCACAATCTTTTCACCGTTATTGATGATCGCGATCTCGTCGCACATCTCCTGCGCTTCTTCGAGGTAGTGCGTCGTCAGGATGATCGTCATACCATCCTCATTCAGTTTGCGCACGTTGGCCCAAAGCTGATTGCGCAATTCGATATCGACGCCGGCGGTTGGTTCATCCAGCACCAGAATTTGTGGTGAATGAACAAGCGCCTTGCCCAGAAGCAGACGGCGCCGCATCCCACCTGAAAGGGATCGGGCATATGCATCCCGTTTGTCTGACAGACCGATCAATTCAAGAATTTCGTCTGTGCGCCGCTGACTCCGCGGAACACCGTACAATCCGGCCTGAACCTCCAGCGATCCACCCGGCGTGAAAAACGGGTCAAGGTTGGGTTCTTGCGGCATAATGCCAATGGCAGCGCGGGACTGGCGCGGGTTCACATCCTGATCGAAGCCCCAGATCTTCACAGAACCAGCGGTTTTGGTGACCAGACCTGCCAGAATATTGATCAACGTGGATTTGCCTGCGCCATTCGGACCAAGCAGCCCAAAGATGGAGCCGCGTGGAATGACGAGGTCAATGCCTTTCAGGGCGTCTTTCGGCGGCGCTTTCTTGGTCGCAGCATAGGTCTTTTTCAGCCCGGTGATTTCGATCGCATTGTCGCTCATGTCGGTCTTTCCTCGCGCCGCACCCTGCGGTAGTGTCCGCCCAGACATATGGCGGCATTGCCCGCTGACAACAACACGAGATACGCCAATGACCACACCCGTGCCCGAAACCCGGATCGTGACCGAATATCGCATTGCCTGTGACGGCGGCGAAGGGGCGCTGGGCCATCCGCGTGTCTGGTTGCAGATTCCGCATGACACAGGCTTTGTCGAATGCCCCTATTGCGACGCAAAATTGGTGCATGAAGACTTCGCGGGCAAGGTCTAGCCGACTGAACCATTTCCGGCTTTGCAGGGCAGGACCGACCCGAACACTGCCGGATCGACAAGAAATCGAAACTTACTGTTACGTAAGCAGGCCTCAATGGGGCTGCTACAGCGATCCTGCCCCTGTCCGATGCCAGCGCCCGCGCGCATACGGCGAAAACGCGCATAGCGACTGGCAGGCAAGTGCGGAACATGGCAGAACCGTTTTTGGCGACGCATGGGGGAGAGATGTGACATGGCGCAGAATTTCGGCAAGGGCCACCATCTTCATCTGATTGACGGTTCGGCGTTTATCTTTCGTGCCTACCACGCGCTTCCTCCGTTGACGCGAAAGTCGGATGGCTTGCCGGTCGGAGCGGTGAGCGGCTTTGTAAACATGCTCCAGCGCTATATCGAGGGTAACACCGGTGATGATGCCGCGACGCATGTTGCGGTGATCTTCGACAAGGGGTCACACACGTTTCGCAACGATATGTATGATCAATACAAAGCGAACCGTGAGGCGATGCCCGAAGACCTGCGCCCCCAGATTCCCTTGACCCGCGACGCGACCCGCGCATTCAACATCGCGTGCGAGGAAATCGAAGGGTTCGAGGCGGACGATATCATTGCGACCCTCGCGCATCAGGCCCGCGATGCCGGTGGGCGTGTCACGATCCTGTCGTCGGACAAGGATCTGATGCAGCTTGTTGGCGGCGGCGTGGAAATGCTGGACCCGATGAAGAACAAACGGATCGACAAGGACGGCGTCTTTGAGAAATTCGGTGTCGGTCCGGAACGCGTTGTAGATGTGCAGGCACTCGCCGGTGACTCGGTCGATAACGTGCCAGGCGCGCCCGGGATCGGGATCAAGACAGCAGCACTTTTGATCAACGAGTTCCATTCGCTGGAGGAATTGCTGGATCGTGCAGACGAAATTACACAACCCAAGCGGCGGCAAACGCTGATCGACAATCGCGCACAGATCGAGCTTTCCAAGAAGCTCGTCCAGCTCGATTGCGACATGGACCTGCCGTTTGATCTCGATAGCCTTGAAATCCGCGATCCCGATCCGGAACCGTTAATGGCGTTCCTCGCTGATATGGAATTCCGCACGGTGACAAAGCGGATCGCCGACAAACTCGGTGTGACTGCGCCAGTGATCGAGGCCGCCCCCGCACCCGATGCACCTCAGCCAGAAGAAGTCGCATTCGATGCGGACGCATATGAATGTGTAAGCGATGCGGCCGCATTGCAAGTCTGGATCGATCGCATCAGGGAACGCGGCTACGTCGCCGTCGACACCGAAACAACCTCCTTGTCCGAGATGAAGGCCGAATTGGTTGGCGTTTCTCTATGTGTTGAACCGGGACAGGCCTGCTATATTCCCCTGATACACAAGGCTGGCAAAGCTGACGACCTGTTCGGGACAGATGACCTCGAAGAAGGCCAGATGGATCTCGACGAATGCCTGTCTTTGCTCAAACCGGTTCTTGAAGATGCCAGCATCATCAAGATCGGCCAGAACATGAAATACGACGCCAAGATTTTCGCGCGTCTGGGTATCACTGTGGCACCTATCGACGACACGATGTTGATGTCCTATGCGATGCACGCCGGCACGCATAACCACGGCATGGATATTCTGTCCGAACGCTATCTTGGACACACGCCCATCCCGATCAAACCCCTGCTTGGGGCAGGGAAATCCGCAATCACGTTCGATCGCGTTCCTGTTGTGGACGCTGTGAAATACGCAGCCGAGGACGCCGACATCACTCTGCGGCTTTGGCAGCTCTTCAAGCCGCAACTGCATACCAAGAAAGTGACCACCGTCTACGAAACGCTCGAACGACCCCTTGTGCCCGTTCTGGCACAGATGGAAATGCACGGCGTCAAGGTCGACAGAGATACGCTGTCGCGCATGTCCAACGCTTTTAGCCAAAAGATGGCTGGCCTGGAAGCAGAGCTCTACGAACTTGCGGGACATGAATTCAACGTGCAAGCACCGGCACAGGTCGGCAAAATCCTGTTCGAAGAGATGGGGCTGGAAGGCGGGAAAAAGACAAAGACCGGTCAATGGTCTACGCCAGCCGACGCGTTAGAGGATCTTGCGACCGAACATGATTTTCCGGCGCGTATCCTTGATTATCGCCAACTGGCAAAACTGAAATCCACCTACACCGACGCGCTGCAAGAGCATATCAACCCCGAAACTGGTCGGGTGCATACGTCATACTCGATCGCGGGCGCCAATACGGGACGCCTCGCGTCCACCGATCCAAACCTGCAGAACATTCCTGTCCGCTCGGAAGAAGGGCGGCGCATCCGCGAAGCTTTTGTTGCAGAAGAGGGCAAGGTGTTGGTCGCATTGGACTATTCGCAGATCGAACTGCGCATCCTTGCCCATATCGCTGGGATCGACGCCTTGAAACAGGCCTTCAAGGACGGGCAAGACATCCACGCGATGACTGCGTCCGAAATGTTCGACGTTCCACTGGATGAAATGACGCCTGAAATCCGCCGCAAGGCCAAGGCGATCAACTTCGGCGTGATTTACGGGATCAGCGGCTTCGGTCTGGCCCGGAACCTGCGTATCCCACGGGGTGAGGCTCAAGGATTTATTGACCGGTATTTCGAACGCTTTCCGGGCATTCGTGATTACATGGATGACACTGTCGCCTTCGCCAAAGATCATGGATATGTGCAGACACTCTTCGGGCGCAAGATTAACACGCCTGAAATCAACGCCAAAGGCCCACATGCCGGTTTCGCGAAACGCGCGGCGATCAACGCCCCGATCCAAGGCACGGCAGCGGACGTGATCCGGCGCGCCATGATCAGGATGCCGGCCGCAATCGAAGGAATGCCTGCAAAGATGCTGTTGCAGGTGCATGACGAACTGATCTTCGAAGTGGAGCAGGGCGCAGAGGACAAACTGATCGCTGCTGCGAAAGACGTTATGGAAAATGCATCAGTCCCGGCGGTGAAACTTGACGTTACGCTGGCCGTGGATGCAGGCACAGGCGCAAACTGGGCCGAAGCGCACTAGCCTAAATGTAATGCTGCTCAGGACGCGTCGTCCTCGATCCACGTCTTGGCGGCAACTGCGCGGGGCAGTCCAAGCGGACCGATCGCAAGTAGGGCAACCTGTTCAAGCGCGTCATCTGCGATGCCTTCGGCACGGGCACGGCGGCAATGTGAATGGACGGCCCCTTCGGAATTTGCACCAATGGCGAGCGCAAGCTTAACAAGACGCTTTTCACGATCTGTCAGCGGGCCAGCGCCGGAACTTGCCTTTCCCAGTGCGGCATATGCACGCCAGATATCGGGATACTGTTCTGCAAGATCACCGGCGGCTCCGGGCATGTTTTTTGGCATCGCATTGTCCTTATGTCGCAGGATCATCAATCAGGCTGCTGGGTCTGGCAAACCGGATCAGATCATCGGCGTCAGTGACATGAATCCTGTTGCCTTGCACCCGAACCCCATAGGGCTCAAGGCTCTTGAACGCACGGCTCAGGTTCTCGGGCGTCATGCCAAGAAAGGATGCCAGGCGACGCTTCTCCATCGTCAGGTCGAATATATCAGCTTTGTTGTGATCCCGTTGACGCAAAAGATAGTTCGCAAGGCGTTCAAGCGACGTGCGCAGCTTGAGGTTCTTCGTGTTCTTGACCACCGCGCGGTAACACTGGGATAGCTCTGAAACGATCGCGCGCGCGAATGCACCATCCTTGTCAAAGATTGCCCGCACGTCTTCGGAAGGCAGCAGCACAATCCGGCTCTTTTCCAGCGTACGGGCTGACATCAGATAGGGCGCGTTCTTGATCGTTGCGGCTAGAATAAATGTTGAAACAGGTCGAACTGTTGCAAGGCTCGTCTCGCGCCCGTTCCATGATGAAAACAGATCGACTGAACCTGACATTACGACGTGCAGAAAATCTGGTTCGTCCCCTTCAGTGATCAGGTCCACACGCGGTGGAAAACTCTGGACATACGCCGCGCGCATCAGCGCCTCGAAATGCGCAAGTTCCATATCCGCAAAAAGAGCAAGTTCACGAACGTCCTGTCGGTAGGATTCGGGCATCGGCGACAACGACCTTTCGCACAGTTCAGCCATAGCATCAGCGGGCACTTGATAAATGTCAAGCGACGGATTGCAAAGCTGGGCAAGGTCGCTTGACCATTGCCTTCCAATGGCCTGATGAAAGTCTCTAAATCATTTATTTCATTGCGGAAATCACGATTTTTTGATCTGCATCAACTGTCGCGCCTCTACGCAGGCAGACACTTGGCCCAACCCAGAACAGCAGCAAAAGGCTGCACTAGGCGGAGGGGCCGCAATGGAACTTCAAAACAAGGCCACAGCGTTGTGGTCCAATTTCTTCAACGTAAAAATGGTACAGATCAGAACCTTCCACATGACGTGGTTTGCGTTTTTTTCCTGCTTCTTTGCGTGGTTCGGCATTGCGCCGCTGATGAGCGTAGTACGTGACGAATTGCAACTGACACCGGACCAGATCGGCTGGGCCATCATCGGGTCGGTGTCGATGACGATTTTCGCGCGGCTCTTTATCGGCTGGCTTTGTGACCGGATCGGCCCTCGGAAATCCTATACTTGGCTCCTGCTGATCGGGTCGCTGCCCGTGATGGGCATCGGCCTGTCCTACAATTTCGAAACGTTTCTGCTCTTCCGTGTCCTGATCGGTGGTATCGGCGCGGCCTTTGTCATCACACAATACCATACATCTGTCATGTTCGCCCCAAATGTGGTGGGGCAGGCAAATGCGACATCTGCAGGCTGGGGAAATCTCGGCGGGGGTGTCACGCAGTTCGTCATGCCGCTCCTGTTCTCGGTCATGGTCGTCGGTTTCGGCTTTTCCGAAGCAGTCGGATGGCGTCTGTCGATGGTCGTCGTCGGTGTGATCATCTTCCTGACCGGTATTGCCTACTACTTCCTGACCCAGGACGCGCCAGACGGCAATTTCGATGACCTGCGCGCGCAAGGCAAAATGGAAGAAAAGCGCAACGTCACAGGAAACTACATGCACGCCCTGAAAGATCCGCGCGTCTGGGTCTTGTTCGTTATCTATGGTGCCTGCTTCGGAATCGAGCTGACGGTGAACAACGTCGCTGCGCTCTACTTCATGGATTATTTTGATCTTACACTTGTGACCGCTGGTTTCGTGGCCGCGTCCTTCGGCCTGATGAACCTGTTCGCCCGCACACTTGGCGGTCTGTTCGGGGATAACTTCGGATCGCTTTGGGGCCTGAAAGGCCGTGCGTTCTGGTTGTTCATGTGCCTTTTCTTCGAAGGCTGTGCGCTCATGGTTTTCAGCCAGATGCACGTACTCTTTCTTGCGCTGCCCGCTTTGATCGTCTTCTCGCTGTTCACGCAGATGGCGGAAGGGGCAACATATTCGGTCGTGCCGTTCATCAACAAGAAAGCGCTGGGCGCGGTGGCCGGTGTGGTCGGTGCGGGCGGGAATGCAGGTGCGGTTCTGGCAGGCTTCCTCTTCAAGAACGTCATCGACTGGTCGCAGGCCTTTTTCATTCTCGGCATCGTCGTAACCTGCGCATCGTTCCTCGCATTCTTTGTGCGCTTTTCGACCCGGCAGGAAGACGAGGAGCGCGCGAACTTTGCAGCAGCCAACATCGAGACTTTGCGCCTGCGCGCCCTGAAGGCCAACGCGGCACTCGAAGAAGGACTGCAGGCAATCAGCCGCAAGAACGGCAGCCAACCGGCTGAATAAATCCAATCGCGGCGGGTCGATGAGCGGCCCGCCCTATTCCTCATACGCCACAACGGGAGGACCCCATCATGGCGATCAGTGCAACCCAATCCGCAAACAGCGGCTATCTGCTGACCGACTGGCGGCCAGAAGACCCGCAATTCTGGGAAAGCGAAGGCAAACGCATCGCGACCCGCAACCTATGGATTTCAATCCCGAACCTCCTGCTTGCCTTTTCGGTCTGGATGGTTTGGTCGGTCGTCGTCGCCAAAATGCCTGCAATCGGCTTTGATTTCTCGGTCGGAGAGCGGTTCTGGCTTGCAGCATTACCTGGCTTGTCCGGTGCAACACTGCGCATCTTTTACAGCTTCATGGTCCCGATTTTCGGTGGCCGAAAGTGGACAGCGATTTCAACGGCATCCCTATTGCTGCCGGCTATCGGTATCGGGATGGCGGTGCAAAACCCAAACACCAGCTATGTGACCTTCCTGATATTGGCGCTTATGTGCGGCTTTGGCGGCGGAAACTTCGCTTCTTCTATGGCGAATATCGCGTTCTTCTACCCCAAGAAAACCAAGGGCCAGGCTCTTGCAATGAATGCCGGTCTTGGCAACCTCGGCGTGTCAGTCATGCAGTTCGTCGTGCCAATCGTCATCACGATGGGCGTGTTCGGTGCAATCGGGGGTGAACCGCAGCAGCTGTCTGATGGTGGTCAGCTCTTTATCCAGAACGCAGGGTTCATCTGGGTGCCATTCCTCGTGCTAAGTGCAATCGCCGCATGGTTCGGGATGAATGACATCGCGGATGCGAAGTCCTCTTTTGCAGAGCAGTCGATCATCTTCAGCCGCAAGCACAACTGGATCATGTGCGTACTCTATACAGGTACGTTCGGTAGCTTCATCGGATACGCAGCAGGCTTTCCGCTTCTGATGCGCACCCAGTTTCCCGAAGTTGACGTCCTGCGCTATGCCTTCCTTGGCCCACTTGTCGGTGCGCTAAGCCGGGCGGCGACGGGATGGATTTCCGACAAGTTCGGCGGCGGTCGCGTGACATTCTGGTGCTTCCTCGGCATGATTGTGGCCGTCTTCGGAGTGCTACAGTTCCTGCCCTCCGATACCTCGCCTACCGGTAACTTCTGGGGCTTCTTCGCCTGCTTCATGGCGCTTTTCTTCCTCACCGGTGTCGGCAATGCATCAACCTTCCAAATGATCCCGTCGATCATGCGGCAGGAAGTGCCGCGCCTGATGCCTAATCTGGACGAAGCAATGACGCTGAAGCAGTCAGCGCGTGAAAGCGCAGCGATCATCGCCTTTACCAGCGCGATTGCAGCCTATGGTGCCTTCTTCATTCCAAAACTTTACGGCACCTCGATCGCAATGACAGGTGCTCCGAACGGCGCACTCTGGGTTTTCACGGCCTTCTATGCCGTCTGTGCGGTGATCTGCTGGAACTTCTACAGCCGCAAGTCTGCACCGGTTCCGTGCTGACGCACTAGCTATCCCGCCGCGCCGCATTGGCGGCGCGGTCCCCGTTTTCAGGAGATAATGACATGAGCCACCTGCTCGACAGATTGAACTTCCTCCAGTCCAAGGAACTTGAACAGTTCGCAAACGGACACGGGCAGGTCACCCGTGAAAACCGCGACTGGGAGGATACGTATCGCAATCGCTGGCGGCACGACAAAGTCGTGCGCTCGACCCATGGCGTGAACTGCACAGGGTCTTGTAGTTGGAAAATCTATGTCAAATCGGGGATTGTGACGTGGGAAACCCAGCAGACGGACTATCCGCGCACACGTGCTGATTTGCCAAACCACGAACCGCGTGGCTGTGCCCGCGGGGCAAGCTACAGCTGGTATCTCTATTCCGCAAACCGGGTCAAGAACCCGCTTGTGCGCGGTCGTCTTATGAAGATCTGGCGCAAGATGCGCGAGACGATTGAACCGATCGAAGCCTGGACCAAACTGCAGGCCGATCCAATCCTGCGTGCCTCTTACGTCGAAAACCGCGGCAAGGGCGGTTTCGTCCGCGCGACGTGGGACGAAGCGACTGAAATCACCGCTGCCGCAAACGCCTATACCGCCAAGACCTATGGGCCAGACCGGGTGTTCGGCTTTTCGCCCATCCCTGCGATGTCGATGGTCAGCTATGCTGCGGGGTCACGCTACCTCAGCCTGCTTGGCGGGGTCTGCATGTCGTTCTACGACTGGTATTGCGATCTGCCGCCAGCCTCCCCGATGACATGGGGCGAGCAGACGGATGTGCCTGAAAGTGCAGATTGGTATAACTCGGGATATCTGCTGCTCTGGGGGTCGAACGTGCCCCAAACGCGGACGCCGGATGCGCATTTCTACACAGAAGCGCGATACAAAGGCACCAAATCCGCAGTCATCTGCCCTGACTATTCAGAGGCCGCAAAATTTGGCGACGTCTGGTTAAATGCCAAACAGGGGACCGATGCCGCGCTGGCGATGGCCTTTGGCCACGTAATCCTGCGGGAATTCCATCTCGACCGCCAAACCGAATACTTTGAAGAATACACCCGCAAGTATTCCGACTTCCCGATGCTGGTGAAGCTCGAGGAAAGGGACGGGCGTCTTGTACCCGGCCGGTTCCTGCGGGCTGACGATCTGGACGGAAAGCTGGGTGAAGAAAACAACCCGGAATGGAAGACTGTCGCCTTCGACGAGATATCCAAAGCGATGGTCTCGCCAAACGGGTCCATCGGTTATCGCTGGGGCGAAGATGGTGAGTGGAACCTCGAAGAAAAGGCAAATACTGACGACATCAAGCTGAAGATGACATTCGTCCTCGAAGAGGATCACGACAATGTCGTCGGAGTCGATTTCCCCTACTTCGGCGGGCAGGCCTATGGCCAGTTCGAAACCGACGCGGATCATCCAGACGTTCTGACACGCAATATTCCGGTCAAGACGATCAAGACAGCCGACGGGGACATCGCGGTCGCGACCGTCTTCGATCTGTTCTGCGCCAACTACGGCCTTGACCGTGGGCTGGGCGGTGACTGGGTGACATCCGACTACGGCGACGACATGCCCGGCACACCTGCCTGGGCAGAAAAGATCACCGGCGTGCCTGCCGACAAAATCATCCATGTCGCCCGCGGGTTTGCGGATAACGCGGAAAAGACCAATGGCAAGTCGATGATCATCATCGGTGCCGCGATGAACCACTGGTTCCATATGGACATGAACTATCGCGGCGTCATCAACATGCTGGTGATGTGCGGCTGCGTCGGACAATCTGGCGGCGGCTGGGCGCACTACGTCGGTCAGGAAAAGCTGCGTCCCCAAACGGGCTGGCAACCGCTTGCCTTCGCGCTGGATTGGGGCCGTCCACCACGGCACATGAATTCCACAAGCGCGTGGTATGCCCACACCGACCAATGGCGCTATGAAACACTCAGCGCATCTGAAATCTTGTCGCCCACCGCCCCCGAAGGCGATTGGGATGCCAGCCTGATCGATTACAACATCAGGGCAGAGCGTATGGGATGGCTGCCCTCGGCACCGCAGTTGAAAACCAACCCTTTGCAGGTCGCCAAGGCAGCGAACAAGGCCGGGGTCGAAATTCCAGCATATGTCACGGATCAACTCACCAAAGGCGAATTGGAAATGTCGTGCGAAGACCCGGATGATCCGGCGAACTGGCCGCGCAATCTGTTTGTCTGGCGCTCGAACTTGCTGGGGTCGTCCGGCAAGGGGCACGAATACTTCCTCAAACACCTGCTGGGTACAGAACACGGCGTGCTTGGAAAGGATCTCGGCGAGGAAGGTGGCCAACTGCCCAAAGAGGCGAAATGGCATGACGACGCACCGCGCGGCAAACTGGATTTGCTGGTCACCATCGACTTCCGGATGAGCACGACTTGCGTCTATTCAGACATCGTTCTGCCAACCGCCAGTTGGTACGAAAAGGACGACATGAACACGTCCGACATGCACCCGTTCATCCACCCGCTGCAAGCGGCAGTGGATCCGGCCTATGAAAGCAAATCGGACTGGGAAATCTTCAAGGCAATCGCCAAGAAGTTCCAGGAAATCGTGCCGGGCTATCTTGGCAGGGAAACCGATATCGTCGCATTGCCGATCCTGCACGACACACCTGCAGAGATCGCACAGGATCAGGTGAAGGACTGGAAAAAGGGCGAATGCGACCTGATTCCAGGCAAGACGGCACCCGCCTATGTCGCTGTCGAGCGGGACTATACCGCAATCTACGACCGTTTCACTGCGCTTGGCCCGCTGATGGACAAGCTTGGCAACGGCGGCAAGGGGATTGCATGGAACACGCAAGAAGAGATCGACAACCTGTCGGCCTTGAACGGGGTCCAACTGGATGGCGCGGCTGCGGGACGGCCCAAGATTGAAACGGCAATTGATGCCTGCGAAGTCATCTTGATGCTTGCCCCTGAAACCAACGGAAACGTGGCCGTAAAAGCGTGGCAGGCGCTGGGCAAAGCCACCGGTCGCGAACATGCGCATCTGGCGGACGGCGAACACCACCAAAAGATCCGCTTTCACGATATTGCGGCTCAGCCCCGCAAAATCATCTCGTCGCCCACTTGGTCGGGCATCGAAAGCGAAAAAGTCAGCTACAACGCCGGCTACACGAACGTGCACGAATTGATCCCGTGGCGCACTCTCACGGGGCGACAACAGCTCTATCAGGATCACCTCTGGATGCGCGCATTTGGCGAAGGCTTCATGTCCTACCGCCCGCCGGTCGATCTGAAAACGATCACGAAGGACGTGCAGGATGTAGGCGACAACCTCGTGCTCAACTTTATCACGCCACACCAGAAATGGGGGATCCATTCAACCTATTCCGACAACCTTCTGATGCTGACGCTCAACAGGGGTGGGCCGGTGATTTGGCTTAGCGAGGTCGATGCGAAATCGGCAGGCATCGTCGATAACGACTGGGTCGAACTTTACAACACGAACGGAGCTCTGACAGCACGGGCGGTCGTGTCCCAACGGATCAAGGAAGGCACGACCTTCATGTATCACGCGCAGGAAAAGATCGTGAATACGCCCGGGTCCGAAAAGACCGGACATCGGGGCGGAATCCACAACTCTGTCACCCGCACAACGCTCAAGCCAACACACATGATCGGCGGATACGCCCAGCAATCCTACGGTTTCAACTACTACGGCACAGTGGGGTCAAACCGCGATGAATTCGTCGTGGTCCGCAAAATGAAAAAGGTCGACTGGCTTGACCGCGAAGCGACCGCAAAGGAGGCCGCAGAATGAGAATCCGCGCACAAATCGGCATGGTGCTGAACCTCGACAAATGCATCGGGTGCCACACCTGCTCTGTCACTTGCAAGAACGTCTGGACGACCCGCGAAGGCGTTGAATACGCATGGTTCAACAACGTCGAAACCAAACCCGGCACCGGCTATCCGACAGACTGGGAAAATCAGGCACGCTGGAAAGGCGGCTGGGAACGGACGAAATCCGGCAAACTGCAACCCAAGCAGGGCAGCAAATGGCGGATCCTGTCCAACATCTTTGCCAACCCGTCCATGCCCGAAATCGACGACTACTACGAACCTTTCGATTTCGACTACGACCACCTGAAATCTGCACCCGAGATGGAAGCGTTTCCCACGGCACGTCCGCGCTCCAAGATCACAGGCGAGCGGATGGAAAAGATCGAGAAAGGACCGAACTGGGAAGAGATTCTTGGCGGTGAATTCGCAAAGCGCTCTGAAGATTACAATTTTGAAGGCATTCAAAAGGAAATTTACGGCGAATACGAAAACACCTTCATGATGTATCTGCCGCGGCTGTGTGAACACTGCCTCAACCCGGCCTGTGCATCCTCCTGCCCATCAGGCGCGATCTACAAGCGCGAAGAAGACGGTATCGTTCTAATTGATCAGGAAAAATGCCGTGGCTGGCGGATGTGCGTCAGTGGCTGCCCATACAAGAAAATCTATTACAACTGGTCGTCTGGAAAGTCCGAAAAATGCACGCTCTGCTACCCGCGCATTGAATCAGGTAACCCAACTGTCTGTTCGGAAACCTGCGTCGGGCGCATCCGCTATCTCGGGGTCATGCTGTATGACGCCGACAAGATAGAGGACGCGGCAAACATGGAGCACGAGAAAGACCTCTATAACGCGCAGCTAGGTGTGTTCCTTGATCCAAATGATCCGGTTGTGATCGAAACCGCTCGTGCTGACGGCATCCCCGAAGACTGGATCAAGGCTGCACAGGAAAGCCCGATCTGGAAAATGGCAATGGAATGGAAGGTCGCGTTCCCGCTTCATCCCGAATACCGGACCTTGCCGATGGTTTGGTACATTCCGCCGCTGTCCCCGATCCAGAACGCAGTTGAAGCCGGAGCGATCGGCACTGACGCAGGCATGCCGGACGTCAAGAACCTGCGCATTCCGGTGCGCTATCTTGCCAACATGCTGACGGCTGGTGACGAAGCGCCAGTCGTCACCGCGCTTGAACGGATGCTCGCGATGCGGTCCTACATGCGCTCCAAAACCATCGAAGGCGTCATCGACGAAGGCATCGCGGCCCGTGTCGGCCTGTCAGGCCGCGTGATCGAAGACATGTACAAAATCATGGCGCTTGCCGACTACGAAGACCGCTTTGTGATCCCCACGACGCACCGTGAACAGGTCGAAGAAGCTTACGATCTGCGCGGAGGCTGCGGATTCACCGACAGCAACGGCTGTTCGACCGGGATCTCCAAAGGCTCGCTGTTCGGCGGGTCCAAGAAACCCCTGAAAATGCCGACGGAGGCGATGTAATATGGACCGCACACTCAAAGCCTTGTCGCTGATCCTCAGTTACCCGACGGGCGAGCTGCAGCATGCCATGCCCGAAATCAGAGCCGTACTGGCCTCGGACACGCGATTGACAGCAGCAGCACGTCGGGGATTGCGCCCGCTGGTGGAGGAGCTGGAAGGGCGCGACATCTATGACCTCGAAGAGCAATACGTGATGCTTTTCGACCGCTCGCGGACCTTGTCACTGAACCTGTTCGAACACGTTCACGGCGAAAGCCGGGATCGTGGCGGCGCAATGGTGTCGTTGGTGGAAACCTACCGTGCAGGGGGCTTTGATCCGGTTACTTCCGAATTGCCGGATCACCTTCCTGTGCTTCTCGAATTCCTGGCCACGCGTTCCCAAACTGAGGCTCAGGAAACGTTGGCGGATGCAGCCCATATTTTTGAGGTTCTCGTGACACGTCTTGCACGCCGCGAAAGCCCCTATGGCGCTGTGTTCGCCGCGCTGACGCAGTTAGCAGCCGTCAGGGTGGATAGCGACGCGGTCGCAGACATGTTGGCAGAGCCTGATGATGATCCAACGGATCTCGATGCACTGGATAAAGTCTGGGAAGAAAGCGAAGTGCTCTTCGGACCAGATCCGAATGCCGGTTGTCCACAGGTGCGGGACATGCTTGCGCGAATGGACACACCCATCAACCCCGCAGCCGCACCGCACGCTGCAGAATAGGGAGAAAGCAGAATGTTAATCGATATCGACTTCTTCATCTTTGGTATCATGCCCTATATCGCGCTGACGGTGCTGATCGTGGGGTGCATCGCCCGCTACGAACGTGATCCGTTCACATGGAAATCGTCGTCCAGCCAGCTCTTGCGGCGCAAGCAGCTTTTCTGGGGATCGGTCCTGTTCCATGTCGGGATCATCACGGTATTTGGTGGGCATCTTATCGGATTGTTCACGCCTGTCTGGCTGCTTGACGCCTTCGGCATCCCTTACGCCTTGAAGCAATGGATGGCCGTCCTGCTGGGTGGTGTCGCAGGAATTGCCGCCCTGATCGGGGCAACGCTCCTGATCCACCGGCGTGTCAGCGATCCCCGTATCTGGAAACACACAAGTTTCGCGGATATTAGCATTCTGGTTCTGATCTGGCTCCAGCTTCTGATCGGCTTGGGAACGATCCTGCTGACGCTTCAACACATGGACGGCGAGGAAATGGTTCGGTTCATGACGTGGTCACAAAGTGTCGTGCTTCTCAGATTGAATGCATGGGCGATGGTTGTGGATGTGCATTGGCTTTACAAGGCGCATATCTTCCTTGGTCTGCTGATCACGATCCTTTTCCCGTTCACGCGTTTGGTTCACATGGTGTCGGGCTTTGCTGCACCGTTCCGGTACCTCCTGCGACCCGGATATCAACTGGTGCGCTCGCGGCGGCAAAAAGCCTTGCCCGCCCGGTCGACACCCAAACCAACACCGGCGGAGTGAAGAACATGCAGTCTGCACTATTTCCAGAACTCGTCGTCAACGGTGAACAGGTGCCCCATGCGTTAATCGCTGCTGAAACGCAAAATCAGGACGCACCCAAAGGCAAGCCAGGAATCGCGTGGCGCAAGGCCGCAAACGCAGTCGCGATCCGAACGCTGTTGCTTCAGCAGGCACGAGACAAGGCGATCAAGGCCGATCCGCAAGAGGTCGGCCCGGGCCGTTTTGAAACAGAAGAGGAGGCCCTGATCCGCACGGTCCTGGAGCTTGAGATCGACGTGCAACAGCCAAGCGAAACGGACGTAAAAAGCGAGTGGGAAAAAGATCCCGGCCGGTTTCGCACCCCACCTTTGTGGGAGGTGTCCCACATCCTCTGCGCCTGCGATCCAAGAGACACGGCAAAGCGTGAACAGGCGCTGGCCCGGGCAAACGGTATTTGCCGCAAACTCGAAAGCGATCCGAAAGGCTTTGCCGCACTTGCCGCACGGGAAAGCGACTGTGGCTCAAAATCGTCTGGCGGCGTGCTCGGTCAACTCGGTCCGGGCGATACGGTGCCGGAATTCGAAACAGCGCTGCGACATCTGTCAGAAGGGCAGGTTACGAACCCGCCGATCCTGACCCGCCACGGCTATCACGTGATCCGGCTGGATGCGCTGGCAGTTGGGCAAGTCCTGCCGTTCGAAGCCGTAAAAGACAAAATTGCGCTGGCGATGGAAAAGGCCGCATGGGCGCGTCAGTCACGTGCTTTCATTGATCGGCTGGTGGCGGCGTCGGATATCAAAGGGGCTGATTTCAGAATGGTCTGATCGAAAGGAGCGGGTCATGAGCACGGACGACGGAAGACGTTTGGTGGCGGCCAGAGGCCAAAATGCTCGCGCGGCAATCCCGCATAATCCACTTGACCTGATTGCCGAAGACCACATGCGCGAAAGGGAAGTCTGTACCATGATCGACCGACTGGTCGCGGACCTTCCGATCGCCGACGAGGATCTGAAACAACTGAATACTTTTCTCAGAAAGCAGCTTCCTCAGCATCTCGCTGATGAGGAAACAGATCTCTTCCCGATGATGTTGTCGCGCTGTGAACCCGAAGATGAAATCGACAAAGTGATTGACAGGCTTCTGTCCGACCACAGCCATGCAATCGCTGATGCACCAGCGGTCGCGGAAATCATTCAAAGCCGGGCAACGACGGTGGCGTCCTTTTCAGATGCAGACAAAAAAGACATGAAGAAATTTGCGCATCATTCGCGGCGCCACCTCATCCTTGAAAACGCTGTGATCCTGCCCATTGCAAGGGCGCGACTGACTGCAGGGGATTTGAAACAGATGATGAGGCACATGCTTGAACGGCGCGGTCTTAAACCGATGCCGGATGACGCGTAACGGAACAGAAACACCGCCCGCTGACGGTTTTGCCAACATCGGCAAAACGTCAGGGTTGATTTGAAGAAGGCCCGACAAAGATGAACATCGCATACACAATGGCGCAGGGCAGGGGCGGCATTGACACGCTACTCTTTGCGTTCGCACAAACGCTTGCAAAGGACGGCTACAGAACCTGCGGCACAGTTCAGATCAACACGGACAACGCAACCGGCCCATGCGATATGGACGTGCGGGTTTTGCCAAATGGCCCCGATCTGCGGATTTCACAGAACCTTGGGGCCGCATCGAAAGGTTGCAGGCTTGATCCCATGGTCCTTGAAGCGGCTGTCGGACTGGTGTCCCAAAGTTTGCAAACAGGTGCGGACATATTGATCGTCAATAAGTTCGGCAAACACGAAGCACACGGACGCGGCTTCCGGACCGTTATCGCCGACGCTCTCGAATTGGACGTGCCCGTTCTCATCGGCGTCAACGGGCTGAACCTCGATGCATTTAAGGCATTCGTCGGACCGGACGCGCTCTATCTCGAACCGCGCGATGCGATTTTACAGGGATGGTTCAGAAAGGCGCAGACGAAGGCACAAACGCTTCATACGGCCTGAAGAAACAGTTCAGGCGTGCAGGTCTATACTATCCGAAGCAGCAGTTCCCGCGTATTTTCAGGCGTCATTTTAATGGGGTTGCCGCCCGTGCTGGGATCGGCCAGCGCGCCTTGCACAATCCGGTCGATATCTGGATTTTCGATACCAAGGCCATCCAGCGTTGTTGGAATTCCAAGACTTGCGTTCAGATCGTCTACAAAGGCGCAGAACCCGTCAAAGCCGCCTTCGATACTAAGATAGCGCGCAGCCTGTTCCAAGCGGTCCAAGATTTCGGGTCTGTTGAATTGAAGCACAGCGGGCATGCAGACGGCGTTCGTTGTACCGTGGTGCGTATGATAAATTGCGCCAATCGGATGTGATAATGCATGGATCGCGCCCAATCCCTTTTGAAACGCAGTCGCGCCCATCGCCGCAGCAGACATCATGTGCGCGCGTGCCTCCAGATCGGTTCCGTCTGCATAAGCGCGCGGAAGATAGTCTTTGACAAGCCGCATGCCTTCAAGCGCGATACCCTGTGACATCGGATGGTAATGCGGAGAGCAGTACGCCTCGACGCAATGTGCAAACGCATCAAGCCCCGTTCCCGCCGTGATGGCTCTTGGCATCCCGACCGTCAATTCCGGGTCGCAGATCACGACTGACGGCAATATCTTCGGATGAAAGATAATCTTCTTTTCTGCCGTTTCAGAATTGGTGATGACTGATGCGCGACCGACTTCTGATCCGGTGCCGGCAGTGGTCGGGACAGCAACGATCGGGGCGATGGCCTCCGCGTCCGCGCGGGTCCACCAATCCCCGATATCCTCGAAATCCCACAGCGGGCGGGTCTGCCCCGCCAGAAAAGCAACCAGCTTGCCCAGATCAAGGCCGGAACCGCCGCCGAACGCAATCACACCATCATGCCCGCCATCCTTGAAAGCGCGCACACCCGCTTCGGCATTCTTCTCATTCGGATTCGGATCGACATCCGCGAATATTGCGTCACCAAGACCTGCGGCTTCCATCAGGTCGCGTGTTTTTGCAGTAATTGCCATGTCCTTCAGCCCGCGATCAGTCACTAACAGCGGCTTGCGGATTCCGGCCAGCGCGCAGGCTTCAGCGATTTCAGAAATGCGACCGGCACCAAAGCGTACAGCGGTGGGATAGGACCAGTTTGCAGTCGGCACCATGGGTTCAGCCTTTCTTCAAATGGTAGGATTTCGGGCGGGTCAGATTGTGATAGCCAATAATCGAAAGCCCGCCGCCACGTCCCGTGTCCTTGCATCCGGTCCAGCAAAGGCCGGGATCAAGATAGTCGGCACGGTTCATAAAGACAGTGCCTGTTTCGATCAAATCCGCGATCGCTTCGGCACGTATGACGTCGCGCGTCCAGACAGAAGCAGTCAGTCCATAGTCGCTGTCATTCATTAGTCCGACAGCCTCGGCATCATCCTTGACAGGCATGATCCCGACGACGGGACCAAAGCTTTCCTCGCGCATGATGCGCATATCGTGTGTCACATCAGTCAGGATTTGCGGCGACAGATACGCGCCACCATCGTCAGATTCGAAAGTCGGAATGTGTGGCTTGGCACCATCCGCGACAGCTTCAGCAATTTGCGAACGGACGGTATCGGCAAATCGCTTGTGCGCCATAGGACCAAGCGTGGTGTCCGGTTCAAGAGGATTGCCTAGCTTGTAGCCCTTTACGATGGAAACGGCCTTTGCAACAAAAGCGTCGAAATGTTGCGCGGCAACGTAGATGCGTTCGATCCCGCAGCAACACTGCCCGGAATTGAACATCGCCCCGTCAATCAAGGTTTCAGCGGCGGCATCAAGATCGGCATCGTCACACACATAACCGGGATCCTTTCCGCCCAGTTCCAGACCAATGCCCGTGAACGTGCCTGCGGCTGCCTGCTCTATGGCCTGACCACCCGAAACGGAACCAGTGAAATTGACGAACCCAAAAGATTTCGCAGCGATCAGTTCAGACGTCGTCTCGTGATCGAGAAAGACGTTCTGAAAAACATCTGTCGGTATCCCTGCACTATGAAACGCCGATGCCATGCGCTCACCGACAAGCGGGGTCTGGCTCGCGTGCTTAAGCATGACAGCGTTCCCGGCGATCAACGCAGGTGCAACAGTGTTGATCGCAGTCATATAGGGATAATTCCAAGGCGCGATGACCAGAACGACCCCATGCGGGACACGTTTGATGACACGCCGGAATGCGTCACTGTCTTCAACGACAATGTCGGCAAGCGCGTCTTCGGCGATTTTTGCCATATACGTTGCACGTTCGTTGAAGCCGCCAAATTCGCCGCCGTACCTGATTGGCCGACCCATCTGGTGGGCCAATTCGGGCACGATCTGATCGTTCATCTTTCCCACGTTCGCAACACCATCCATGACAAGCGCGATCCGCTCCGCAATCGGTCTTGCAGCCCATTGCGTTTGCGCGGCACGTGCCTTGGCGACAGCTGTGTGCGCGGCAGATGACGACAGGGTATCGCGTTCAGCAAAGACCGAACCATCAATCGGCGAAATACATCTGATCATCGTTCAGGCCCTTTCGAAGCCACGCGCAATTTCCCAATCGGTGACAATCCTGTCGAACTCTTCCTGCTCCCATTCGGCGCAGCGCGTATAGTGGTCAACGACCACATCGCCGAAAGCCTCTCGCAGGAATGACGAACCGCGCAGTGTGGTGGTCGCATCGCGCAGCGTTCTGGGAATATTCTGGGCCTTGGAATCCACGTAGACGTCACCTGTTGTCGGCGGGGCAAGTTCCATCTTGTCAGTGATCCCCTTCATTCCGGCGGCCAACATCGCGGCCTGTGCCAGATAGGGGTTTAGATCGGACCCGCCGATCCTGCATTCGACCCGCACGCCCTTCGTCCCGTCACCGCAAAGCCGAAAACCCGCAGTACGGTTGTCGACTGACCAGACCGTCTTGGTCGGGGCGAACGTTCCTTTCGCAAACCGCTTGTAGCTGTTGATGTAGGGAGCCAGAAAAAACGTGTAATCGGGCACATAAGCGATCACGCCGGCCATGTAGTGCTTCATCAGATCCGACATGCCCAAAGGATCATGCTTGTCATAGAAGGCCGGCTCTCCATCCTGCCAAAGCGATTGATGCACATGACTGGATGATCCGACCTTGTCGTGATGCCACTTGGGCAAAAAGCTTGCTGCCTGCCCATGCTGCCAGGCGATTTCCTTGATCGCGTGCTTGGCAATCGTGTGGTGGTCGGCGCAGGCCAACGCGTCGCAATAGCGTATATTCAGTTCTTCCTGACCGGTTTCTGCTTCGCCTTTGGAATTCTCGATGGGCAGTCCGGCATCAAACAGCAGGTTACGGATCGGGCGCATGACGCCTTCTTCCTTGGTGGTCTGCAGGATGTGATAATCCTCGTTATAGCCGCTGACAGGGACCAGTTCGCGAAAGCCCGCCTTGCGTATTTCGTCATAGGATTGCGCGAACAGGAAAAACTCCAGTTCGGTGGCCATCATCGCGTCATAGCCCATCGCGGCCAGCTTCTCGACCTGCACCTTGAGTATTTGGCGCGGCGCGTGAGGCACCGGTTCATGGGAGTGATGGTCAAGAATGTCGCAAAGCACCATCGCTGTGCCTTCAAGCCACGGCAGTACGCGGATCGTCGTCAGGTCGGGGGCCATGACATAATCGCCGTATCCCTTTTCCCAACTGGTCGCCGCGTACCCATCAGGTGTTGCCATTTCAAGATCGGTCGCCAACAGGTAATTGCAGCAATGCGTTTCCTTGAAAGCGCTCTCGATGAAATTGACCGCGTGAAACCGCTTGCCCATCAAGCGCCCCTGCATGTCTGGAAAACACGTCAAGACCGTATCGATCGATCCGTCTTTGACGGCCTTCTTCAATGCATCGAACGTCAGTATGCCACGCATGAGGCCACTCCTTCGTAGGGTCTGCAGGCGCCCCCGAAAAACGGGGACGCCTTGTTCACATTGTCGGACCTATTCAAAGTTATACGGCACGCCAGCTTGGTTGATGACGCCGTTGTACTCCTTGAAGATATTGACGATCTTCTGATGTACTTCGCCTTCCTGCGCGACCTCTTCCCAGAACTCTTTGGCTGCGGCTTCAACTTCCGCCCATTCACCCGGCGGAACAGAGCGAAGCTGCAACTTGTCGCCATTTGCGCGCAGCGCGGCTTCACCGCCCCAGTACCACTGGTTGCGATAGGTGTGCCCCGCCTCCGTGGCAGCCATGACGACGGACTTCAGATGATCGGGAAGTTCTGCCCAGCGTTCTTCGTTCACGAACCAAGATCCGATCCATGCACCCGAAATGTTGTTGGTCAGGAAGTAATCCGTCACGTCCGCCCACCCGACGGTGTAGTCCTCCGTGATGCCAGACCAGGCCATTCCGTCTAGCTCACCGGTCTGCACTGCGACCTCTGCGTCTTCGTATGGGATGTTCACCGGAACGACGCCGAATTTCGACAGGAAGCGACCCGCCGTCGGGAAAGTATACAATTTGAGACCATCAAGATCTGCAACGCTGGTGATTTCCTTCTTGGTGTTGAAGTTGCACGGATCCTGACCCGCGGCAGACAGCCATTTGACGCCCACCTTCGCATATTCCTCGTCCCAAATTTCGCGAAGCCCATACTGATTGAACAGAACTGGCACATCGAGGATGTGCTTGGTTGCAAACGGGAAATAGCCGCCGAATTGGCGCAGCGGGGTCGGGGAGGCCATCGAGTCATCATCCGAATGAACGCCGTCAATCGTACCGCGCTGTAGTGCCTGGAAAAGCTCTCCGGTCGGGACGATCTGGTCGGCATAGAAAAGTTCGACCTGAAGCTCGCCATTGGAATTGGCGTTGATGTAATCGATGACCGGTTTGGTCACATGTTCTCCCAAAGCGCCACCAGCATAGGTCTGGAAACGCCACGTGATGGCTGTCTGGGCTTTGACAATTGTCGGGCTGGCAAGCGTTGCAGCGCCACCAAGACCGGCAGTGGTTAGAAACTTACGTCTAGTCGTCATGATTCAGTCCTCTCTGTTAAAGCTCTACTCATCAAACGTCCCGCTTCCGGGATCTTATTTCCTTGGTTAATTTCCATAGACATAGCCGGGCAGCCACAAAGCGATTTCAGGAAACGCCATGATCGTGGCCAAGGCGACCGTCATTACCAGCACAAAGGGCAATATCGACCCGTAGATGTCGCGCAGCGAGATCTCGGGCGGTGCCATCGCGCGCATCAGAAACAGGTTATACCCGAAAGGCGGTGTCATATAGGCAATCTGGGTCGTGATCGTGTATAGCACACCATACCAGATCAGATCGAACCCCAGCGCAGCAACAAGCGGAACATAAAGCGGGGCAACAATGACCAGCATCGCAGTATCATCAAGGAATGTGCCCATGATGATGAAACTCAGCTGCATCAGGATCAGGATCATCCAAGGGCTCAGGCCCAACCGCTCTGTGAACAGGCTTTCAATGGCCTTGACCGCACCCAGGCCGTCAAAGACAGCACCGAATGCCAGAGCTGCAAGAATGATCCACATGAACATACAGGAAATGCCAAGTGTCATCCGCACGCTTGTTTCAAAAACCTCACGCGTCATGCGCCCCTTCAGGACAGCGGCGGCAAACGCCGCAAGCGCCCCGATCGCGGAACTCTCAACAAGCGATGTCCAGCCATTTACGAAAGGGACCATCATCGCGAAAAAGATGAACAGTGGCAGAAGACCCGCGCCCAAAAGCCTGAACTTCTCGCGCATCGGTATATCGCGTTCTTCAAGCGGCAACACAGGGCCAAGGGAGGGATTGATACGACACCGAACGACGATGTAAATCACGAACATCGCCGCCATCATCAACCCCGGGATGACACCTGCCAGCCACAACTGACCAACGGGCTGGCGCGCAATCATCGCGTAAAGAACAAGCACGACAGACGGCGGCACCAGAATGCCAAGGGACGATCCCGCCTGTATCACCCCCGTGACCATGCGCTTGTCGTACCCCCGTTTCAAAAGCTCCGGCAAGGCAATGGTCGCGCCGATCGCCATGCCGGCCACAGACAATCCGTTCATCGCCGAAATCAGGACCATCAGGCCGATCGTGCCAACGGCCAGACCGCCAGACAGCCCGCCCATCCAGACATGGAACATCTTGTAAAGATCATCGGCGATCCGCGATTCCGACAGGATGTAGCCCATGAAAATGAACATCGGCAGGGTCAGAAGCGGATACCATTTCATCAACTTGATCGCGGCGGCAAATCCCAAATCATAACCGCCCCGATCACCCCAAAGGAAAAAGGCAGCGACGACAGCCACGAAACCGATCGCGCCAAAGACACGTTGCCCCGTCAGAAGCATCAGCATCATGGTGGAAAACATGAGCGCGGCAATGACTTCATATGACATCAGAGCTTGGCCCCGACATCATGCCCCTTGATGCGCAGGATATCCTTGAAAAACTCGGAAACCGCCTGAAGCAACATCAGGAATATGCCAATCACCATGATCGACTTGATCGGCCAAAGGTATGGTCGCCAGACCGAAGAACTTCGCTCGCCACCATAGCTGAACGAATACATAAGGCTTTCCCAGCCACCCCACAGCAGAAAGCCAAGGTAGACGATCAGGAAAAGCACGGTCATCGCATCAACTTGCGCTTTGCGATGGTCGGACCACTCTCCGTAAAGCAGGTCCATGCGCACATTCGATCCCATCTGGATCGAATACGGACCTCCCAGCATGTAATAGGCCACCATCGCAAACTGCGCGACCTCAAGTGTCCAAAGGGACGGAACAAAAAACGTCTTCGAGATCGACGACCAGAGCAGGATACCCATCATCACGAATATCCCGTACATCATGATGCGCCCGACACGGTAGTTCATCGCATCAATCAAGTTGATATAGCGATACATCAGGCCTTGCATGCATCAGCCTCCACCATGGAAATCGCCTGCGTGACCCAAGCCGATAACATCCGCGCCATCTTCGTCTGTGTCTGGGCGTCGGCGATCAGATCATTTCTAATTTCCAGCATGACGTTAAGATGTGCGTCAGGCAGGGCGTGTTCGCGCAAGGTATGGGTCACGCCGTCGTCCGGGCCGTAGGGCTCATTCCGTCGCACGTCGCAATCGGTGTGGCCTCCCGCAACATCAAGCATCGCATCTGCAAGGCGTCGGTCCTTGTCATGCAGAACGCCAATCTCGACGTTGCGCGGCGTTCCAAAATAGATCGGCGTGAAGCTATGCACAGTCACAAGCACCGGCACGTCCTTCCCGCTGATGATTTTGGCAAGCGCCCTACGAAACGGATCATAGTATTTCGCAACGCGATCCGCCTTCTGGGTTGGTGTCAGGTTTGCATTCCCCGGCACATCGACCACCTCGCTGCGTTCAGGTATTGCGTCAGGTGCATCGGGCGGTCTGTTGCAATCATAGACTAGGCGGGAAATGCGGGACGCAACGAATGTCGCACTCATGGTCTCTGCCATCTTCATCGCGATCGCTCTTGCGCCAAGATCCCACGCAACGTGACTTTGCAATGCCGCGGTACTTAACCCAAGATCTTTGAATTCCTTGGGAATGTGGGCGCTGGCATGTTCGCAAACGACAATGACAGATGACTCTGCCTGCACATTCAGAACCTCGACCGAGGCCCCTTCCAAAAGGTGATCCGCATGATTCATAACTGCCCCCACAAGTGAAAATGGTCTTGCCAAGCAGGGCTTCTGTCAACAAAATTGTGAAAAATTTATCACAGCCACCCACCGCTTGATATATTTTTGGATAAAAACAAGGCAGCAACCATGTCTGACGAAAGCGATACGATCTCGGATCGGATACAGGGAAAGCTCGATGATCTGACCCGCGCTGAACGGCAGTTGGCCCTGTCGATCCTCGAAAACTATCCGGCCTCCGGTCTGGGACCACTCGCGGAACTTGCAGAGCGGGCCAACGTCTCGGTCCCAACTGTCGCACGGATGGTGCAGAAATTGGGGTACAACGGTTATCCTGAATTTCAGGCCGAACTGCGCGAGGAGTTGGGCGCGATTGCAAAGGGCCCGATTGCGAAACACGAAACCTGGGCAGGGGCCGCACCGTTAGAACATATTCTGAACCGTTTCACCGACGCGGTCATCGACAATATCCGCAACACACTTGCCCATATTGATCCCGACGCATTCGATGCGGCCTGTGCGCTGGTCGCTGATCAAAAGCGGCATCTTTATATCGTCGGGGGGCGGATAACACATACCCTTGCAGACTACCTGTTCATGCATATGCAGATGATCCGACCCAATCTGACGCACGTGCAGTCAACATCGAACGCGTGGCCGCATTATTTGCTGAACGCGGACGAAGGGGACGTTTTCGTTATTTTCGATGTCAGGCGATACGAGAATAACACGCTCAAGCTGGCGGAAATGGCACGCGCGCGCGGTGCGAAAATCGTTCTGTTCACAGATCAATGGCGGTCGCCAATCCATCGTCTGGCCGACGTCAGCCTGACAAGCCGGATCATCGTCCCCTCCGCCTGGGATTCGCTGGCAACAACAATGTTGCTGGTCGAAAGCATGATCTCTGCGGTCCAGACATTGAATTGGGACGACACGAAAGACCGTATGGAAGCACTTGAAGAAATCTTCGACAAGACAAAGCTTTTTCGCAAGTTCACCTAGGCCGACACACGCCGGGCCGGTTGGCCGTGCATACGACACACCTGATCCTGTCCAACGCAATTTCTGGCTTGTTTGCGACTTTCAAAACAGGTCGCTAAATCTGAATAAGATCCGGCCCAATTGCCCTTCAAACCTGCTTTTTCCTTGGGAACCAACGACACGCTCGGGCGTTGTTTTCATATGACTGATAAGATTGGTCGTAGAAAAAAGGCTGCTGGACATGAATCCTCAAGCGGAATTCTGGAATCGCCTTAACGATGTCGGGGCAGGGATGCTGGGTCTTTTGGCCGATAAGGACTTGATGCCAATTGCGCCAAGTCTGCGTGAAAAACACGATGGGTTCATCTGGTTTATCGTGACGCAAACGAACGCGATGGTGACAGGCGTGACGTTTGCTCCGCAATCAGGACTGTTCGTCGTCGCGGACTCCAAAAGCGGGCTTTACGCCAGCCTGATCGGCGAACTTTCCTTGCTGGACTGTCCTGACATCATCGAAGAATTATGGAGTCCTGTGACCGCCGGTTGGGTGCAGGACAGAAGCAATCGGGAGGCCTTGCGGCTACTGAGGTTCGCGCCGCGATCTGGCAACGCATGGTTTAACACCACCCAAGGTCTAAAATTTCTCTATGATATCGAACAGGAAAACCGGTTGGCAGGTGTGTCAAACGGCGGGGCGGTAAAGCTCGTATTCAAGAAGCCGAAATAGAAAAGAGCGCGCCGAAGCGCGCTCTTTGTGTGCGGAATGGTCCGCGCGGGATTAGTTGACAGATTTTGCTTCGACCAGATTGGCCTGCGCAGGTGCCGCACGCGTAATCTCGATCTGGCGTGGCTTCAGCGCCTCGGGCACTTCGCGTACAAGATCGATGTGCAGCATACCATCAACGTGGCTCGCACCGGTCACCTTAACATGATCGGCAAGGTGGAATCGGCGTTCAAACGCGCGCGTCGCGATGCCACGATGCAAGTAGGTGCGGTCCTGATCGTCTTCCGCCTTTTTCGCGGTCACGATAAGGCTGCGTTCCTTCAATTCGATGGCAAGGTCGTCATCGGAAAAGCCAGCGACGGCGATGGAAATACGCCAGGCATCATCTTCGACTTTTTCGATATTGTAAGGGGGATAGCTATTCTGGCTCATGTCGCTGGCAAGCGCACGGTCCATAAGGTCAGCAATTTGGTCAAAACCGACTGTCGCGCGGTAAAGCGGTGTCATATCAAAACGACGCATTTGGGTCATCCTTTCATCAAGCGATAACATATGTGACGCCTTCCCGGATGGGACAGGCAAAGTGCGGGAACCCATGATTGGCGCTCCCGTATCCCCTATTTGGGAATGGTATTTCAGGGTTTCAAGAGGCTGCAAAGCAGTCACGGCTCGAAAGCCAGGCCCATCAAAAAAGCTTTTGAAATAATGAGGTTATCGTCTGATAAACTTTGCGCCTGTTCCGTTGCGCTCTCCGATTGACATGATCCGCACCTCACCGGCAGGGGCCACCGTGCCTGATCGTGCAAAATGGGCCAAAAGCTCTTGAAGCGGTTCCTGCAGCGATGTCCCCAATGAAACCGGTTCGCCATCAAGGTTTGCCATCGCCGAAACGACTGATGCAATGCGACGCTCGCCGTCCTGCGTTATAAAGACAGGAGAGCCGCTTGATCCGGGCTCGACCGCACATGTCATGACAATGATCCCCTCCTGTCGGCCCTTCACGGAACACAGGTCCTGAAGGCTGGCCGCCTCAGAGCGGGATCGTCCGTAGGACACAACAAAAACCTCGTCACCGAAATCGGGGCGTGCGGCAATCGGGAATGGCTGAATGCGCGGACGGCGGATCGGGCGATCAAGCCGCAAGACTGCGATATCCATCGCAACGCGGTTCGGCTCCGTGACGCCGCCTTCGTGGCGATAGGCAGGATGTGCGATCAAGCGGGTCACACCGCGGGTTGCTTCGGCCCGCCCCGCGCGCAGTCCGGCATGAAATGTCAAACGATCCGCGTCGATCAGGCCGCCACTGCCGTCGTAAACGCAATGTGCGGCTGTCAGGATCAGGTCATCCTCGATCAAAGTTGCCGTGCAAAACCCCTTGTTGCGGATGTCGAGGCGGCCCACGGATTCCCAACCGCGCGCATCAACCCCACTTTCAAGGGACACCAATTCCGATGCGACCTCCTGCGCGGGCGCAGTGGTTGCAGCAAGGCCCAGGGCCAGTGAAACTGTCAAAAGCAAATGTCGCATCGTCAACCTCTTCATATGCCGGTTAACGGACAGTTAGGGCGAGATTGTGGCGTCACCGCAGGATCGGAACGGCCGGGTGTTGCTTTCCGGGCGCAGTCAGGGCGGGGGGCTGCGGGCCACCTGTCGCCCAGTCCAAAAGCTCGACCGTGTGAACAATAGGCACATCGGTACCGCCGCCGATCTGCATCATACAGCCGATATTGCCGGCCGCGATGATATCGGGGGTCAATGCCTCCAGCGTGTCGATCTTGCGTTTTTTCAGCTGCTTGGAAATCTCGGGCTGCATCAGGTTGTACGTTCCTGCAGACCCGCAGCACAGATGGCTATCCTTGGGTTCCAGCACCGTGAAACCGGCCTTCTTCAGCAGATCTTTGGGATATGTCTTGATCTGTTGGCCATGTTGCAAGGAACAGGCGGCGTGGTAAGCAACCTTGGTCTGCCTGTCGGCACCGGTGGGCAGGTCCAGCTTCATCAGAACTTCTGACACGTCCATCGCAATGGCACTGACGCGCTTGGCATCTTCGGCAAGGTCTGGGTCAGTACGGAACATATAACCATAATCCTTGACGGTCGTGCCACAACCCGAGGTGTTGATGACAATGGCATCAAGCCCGCCCTGATCCATCTCTTTCGCCCATGCGCGAATATTTTTGGCAGCCGTTGCATGGCTTTCGCTTTCCTTGCCCATGTGATGGGTCAACGCACCGCAGCAACCGGCCCCCTCGGCCACGACAACTTCAGCCCCCAGACGGGTCAGCAAGCGGATCGTCGCATCGTTGATATCGGTGTTCAGTGCCTTCTGCGCACAACCCGTCATTAGCGCGACGCGCATCTTCTTGTCTTGGGCCGGAAAGGTTTGCGGATCGTCATTGCGACTGACCGGTGGAATGGCCTTCGGGGCCATTTCCAGCATCGCCCTCAACCGTGCATCTGGCATCAGCGCAGCAAAGGGACGCCCGATCTTGGCCCCCAACAACGCGATCCGGAACCGCATCGGATATGGCAGGATCTGCGCAAGAATCCAGCGCAGAGCCCTGTCGGAGAAAGGCCGCTTATAGTTCTTTTCAATATAGGCGCGGGCATGATCAACAAGATGCATGTAGTGCACGCCGGACGGGCAAGTCGTCATACAGGCGAGACAGGACAGGCAGCGGTCGATGTGTTTGACGGTCTTTTCATCCGGCACACGCTCGTTCTCAAGCATGTCCTTCATCAGATAAATCCGCCCACGCGGACTGTCGAGTTCATCACCCAGCACCTGGTAGGTTGGGCAAGTTGCTGTGCAAAAACCGCAATGGACGCAGGCGCGCAGGATTTCATTGGCACGGGCTGTGCCCGGATCGGTCAGCTGTTCGGGTGTAAAGGTGGTTTGCATATCAGGTCATCAATCCGGGGTTCAGAATGCCGCGCGGGTCAAACTTGTCGCGCAGGCCCTTGGAAATGGCCCCGACCGCTGGCGTTTCGGGATGGAAGGATGCGATTGCGGCGCGCGTTGCCTCGGATGCGCGGATCAGGGTCGCGTGGCCTTTGACATCGCCAATCCGCGACCGCAGATCGCTACCTTCTGGAACCAGCGCCCAGATCAGCCCACCGCCCCAGTCATATTGCGCGGCATCAACGCCAAGGTGCGCAAACAGCGCTGCCGCATCCGTTGGCTTCACGGAAATCCGCCAGACATCGCCGACGCGGTCGGCAAATGCGGTGACATCGCGCATCGCGGTCCAAAGTGCAGCGCTGTCCTTGCCTTCGACAACGCTGGTCTGACCGAACGGCTCCAGAACCCGGCCAAGGCTTTCGGCGCGATAGGCAACCGAGTTTGCAAAACCCTCAAGGCGCAGCATTGTTTGCCCGTTGATCGGATCATAGGCAGCACCAGAAACCTCATAAGGCGATCCAAGTGCTGCGGACATCGCGGCAACAGCACGGGCATCGTCCAGACCCTCGATCACGACAGTTGATGCGCAGGCCACGTCTGGCAACACTTTCAAAGCAACCTCGGTCAGAACGCCTAGCGTGCCGTGTGCACCACACATCAGCTTCACCAGATCGTATCCTGTGACGTTCTTCATCACGCGCCCGCCATTCTTGACGACATTGCCAGCGCCATCGACAAACCGGACACCCAGCAGAAAGTCACGACAGGCACCCACGGAAATTCTGCGCGGGCCGCTGATATTTCCCGCCACTACCCCACCGATGGTCGGTTCGCCTTTGCTGGCCAGCAAGGCGCGGTGATCCATCGGTTCGAATGGCAGTCGCTGGTTTTCCTTCTTGAGCGCGGCTTCAATGGTCTTGATCGGTGTGCCCGCTTGCACAACGATGGTCAGCGCGCCGGGATCATACAGGTTAATCCCTGACAGCTTTGAAACAGACAGGGCTTCACCAACGACCGGGCGGCCATAGGGGCGGGTGCCGCCGCCGGTGATCCGCAAAGGTCCTTTCGCGTCCCTGATCGCTTCGGCCAGCGCGGTTTCGTCTTTTGGAGTCATGCACTTACTTCTTTTGAATGGGAAAGTGGCTTGGGGCATTCGCGCCGCTTGCATAATCAGGCCGCGCGACGAGCTTCACTTGTGTCCAGCGGAAAGACCTTTGCAGGGTTAAGCAACCATGCAGGATCGAACACGTCCTTGACCGCCATCTGCGCCTCAAGATCGACTGGATTGAACTGCACGTTCATCAGATCCCGCTTTTCGATACCGACGCCATGTTCGCCCGTCAGACAACCGCCGACCTCTACGCACAGCTTCAGGATTTCGGCGCCCAAAGCCTCGCAAGTTTCCAAATCACCCGGCGTGTTCGCGTTGTACAGGATCAACGGATGCATATTGCCATCGCCCGCGTGAAAGACGTTGCCGACTTTCAGCCCGTATTCGTCGGACAATTCACCAATGCGGCGCAGGACATAAGGCAATTGCGAGACAGGGATCGTGCCATCAAGACACATATAGTCATTGATCTGGCCCATCGCGCCGAACGCGGACTTGCGGCCTAGCCAGATACGCCCAGCCTCTTCGGCATTCTTGGCCTCACGCAGTTCGACAGGATCGTGACGGCGCGCGATCTCCATGATCAGGGCAAGTTGTTCGTCAATCTCGGCGTCCGATCCTTCGACCTCGACGATCAGCAGGGCCTCGCACATCGGATAGCCCGCCTTGGCAAAGGCTTCGCAAGCCTCGATGCAGGGGCGGTCCATGAATTCAATGGCAACAGGCAGGATGCCAGCCTTGATGATGTCCGAAACACAGGCACCGGCAATCTCGTTGCTGTCAAAGCCGATCAACACCGGGCGTGCACCTTCGGGCTTGTGCAGAATACGCAATGTGGCTTCGGTCACGACGCCAAGCTGCCCTTCGGACCCGCAGATCACACCCAGCAGATCAAGACCGGCCGCATCCAGATGGCTGCCGCCGATTTCAACGACGGTGCCGTCCATCATGACCATCGTGACGCCCAGTAGGTTATTGGTCGTCACGCCATACTTCAGGCAATGCGCACCGCCGGAATTCATCGCGATATTGCCTGCAATCGCGCAGGCAAGCTGACTGGACGGGTCGGGCGCATAAAAGAAGCCCTCACTTTCAACGGCCCCGGTCACGGACAGATTGGTGCGCCCTGACTGCACGGTGATCGTGCGGTTCAGGTAATCCGTTTCAATCACGCCATTCAGACGGGCAACACCCAGGATGACACTGTCAGCAGTGGGCATTGCACCACCGGCCAGAGACGTGCCTGATCCGCGGGGCACGACGGGCACATGCATATCGTGGCAAATTTTCAGTACGGCAGACACTTCTTGCGTGGTGGATGGCAACACGGCCAGTAACGGCGGGCACTTGTAGGCAGCAAGGCCATCGCATTCATATGCGCGGGTTTCTGACAGTTCGTGGATGATGGCATCGGGCGGAAGAACCGTCGACAAGCGGTCGATCAACTGATCTTTCGTGGCGATGACGGATGCGTCAGGGGTTGGCATCTGCATGGTCGAATCCTCCCGGATGCTGGAATTGGTCAGAAATTATAACCAATTTTGTGTTCTGGCAAGTCCTTTTGGTCAGGCGTAGGGTATCATCATGGAAGCGTTCACACTCTTGTTGCAGCTCAACCCGCTGAATTATCTGGCTTTGGGCGTATTTGTCGCGGTCTGGCTGGGCCTTGGTTTCTGGATCGAGCATCCGGGGGCAAAGCGGCCATCGGTTACGGTCTTGATGTCAGAAAGACGTCGGGACTGGATGAAGGTCTTTGTGGCACGCGATCCGCGCATTTTCGACAGCCAGATCCTCTCAAGCCTGCGACAAGGCACGTCCTTCTTTGCCTCGACCTGCATCTTCGCAATCGGCGGGGTTTTGGCGCTGATTGGCAACGCAGAAACGCTGCAGGGATTTGCAACACAAGTCGGGGATCAGACCCCATTGCTGATCTGGCAGATGAAACTTGGCATCGTCGGACTGTTCCTGACGAACGCGTTTCTGAAATTCGTCTGGGCCAATCGGGTTTTTGGATATTGCGCGGTGCTGATGGCATCAGTGCCAAACGATCCAGAGGACCCGACATCTTACCCGCGCGCAGCGCAGGCGGCAGAGCTGAACATCAGGGCAGCAATCAATTTCAATCGCGGGCTGCGTGCGGTCTACTTTGCGCTGGGCGGACTGGCATGGTTGCTAGGTGCGATTCCGCTGCTTGTCGCGGCCTTGATTGTTGGCTGGACGGTCTGGTCACGCGAATTTGCATCAATCCCGCGCAGGATTTTGCTAAAAGACACGATATGAAAAAGCTGATCCCCCTCCTGATGCTCGCCGCGCCCGCCTTCGCAGAACCCGTCACCGTGCTGGATGTGACGGCCACACCGTCCGGTGACACATGGCGGTTCGACGTGACGGTCGAACACCCTGACACGGGATGGGATCACTATGCCGACGGCTGGCGCGTCGAAGATGCAGACGGAAATGAACTTGGCATGCGTGTGCTGGCGCATCCTCATGTTAACGAACAACCCTTCACGCGATCCCTGTCAGGCGTGGTAATTCCCCAAGACGTCAACACGGTCTATGTCCGGGCGCGTGATCTGGTCGACGGATGGAACGCAGACACGACCCCCGTGACGCTCGAACGGTGATTATTCGCCTTTCCCTGCCGCAGCAGATACACGTATAGCTTCGGAAACCGGAACGATACTGATCAGGGGATTTGATTGCCGACGTCTTCATTGCTTGTAATTGGCTGGCAGGAACGGGTGGACTTGCCGCTACTGGGCCTGACAAATCTGCGGGCCAAAATTGACACCGGCGCACGCACCTCGGCCCTACACGCCACCGATATCGAAGAATTTGATCGTGATGGCGAACACTGGGTCAGGTTCCATACGCGTTTTGACGACGATGCCCATGACACGGATGTGGAATGCCGCATCCATGACCGCCGCGAGATCACGAATACAAGCGGTGTGCCCGAAGTACGCATCGTGATACGCACGAAATTCCGCATCGCGGGACGGCTTTGGACGATTGATTTGTCTTTGGCCGAAAGGACCGAAATGAAATTCCGGATGATTGTGGGGCGGACCGCCCTGCGCCGGCACAAGATCGTCGTGCATCCCGGAAAACGAAATCTGACGACAAGCATGTCGTTGACGAAACCTCACACAAGGAACGCCTCATGAAGATAGCTATGCTGGCCCGTAATCCCAATCTCTATTCACATCGGCGGCTTGAGGCGGCAGCACAAGAGCGGGGGCACGAGCTTCGGATCATCAACACGCTCAGATGCTACATGAACATCGCGTCGCGACGCCCTGAAATCTATTACAACGGTGAAAAGCTCGACGGCTTCGATGCGGTCATTCCAAGGATCGGCGCATCTGTGACGTTTTACGGCACAGCAGTGCTGCGCCAGTTCGAAATGATGGGCGTCTATCCGTTGAACGAAAGTGTCGCCATCGGTCGGTCGCGTGACAAGCTGCGCTCGATGCAGCTTTTGGCCCGCGACGGTGTCGGGCTGCCGGTCACGACGTTCGCGCATGATCCCAAGCAGACAGAAGAAGTGCTTGCACTCGCGGGCAATGCTCCGCTTGTCATCAAACTATTAGAAGGTACGCAGGGTTTGGGCGTCGTTTTGGCCGACACGAACCGGTCCGCGAAATCCGTGATCGAAGCGTTCCGCGCGACCAATACGAACATCCTCGTGCAGGAATATATCAAGGAATCCGGGGGTTCCGACATTCGGGCCATCGTGATCGGTGGCCGCGTCGTCGCAGCAATGAAACGCACCGGCGCAGAGGGTGAATTCAGGTCGAACCTGCATCGCGGCGGCACAGCGCAAGTTGTCAAACTCTCTCCCGAAGAACGTTCGACTGCGGTCCGCGCCGCGAAATCCATGGGGCTGAACGTGTGCGGCGTCGACATGCTGCGCGCCAATCACGGTGCCGTAGTAATGGAAGTGAACTCGTCCCCTGGCCTTGAAGGCGTCGAAAAGGCTACAGGCCTTGATATCGCGGGGAAGATCATCGAATTCATCGAAAAGAACGCCAAACACGGGGCGACACGGACCAAAGGCAAAGGCTGATGCTCAAGCGGATCGGTTTTGAGATCGGCGGCGAGGTCATCGCGCCGAACACCCGCAAGACAGTGGACTTGCCGGTCAGTTCCCTTTCCGATCATACGCCCGTGACAATGTCGGCGCATATCATCCATGGCAAGAACGACGGGCCGACAGTGTTCATCAGTGCCGGCATCCACGGCGACGAGGTGATTGGCATCGAAATCGTGCGCCGTCTGCTGAAATCACCAGCCTTGCGGGCGATGCGCGGCACGCTGATCGTCGTGCCGATCGTCAACTCCTTCGGCTTCATCAACAAATCACGCTATCTGCCCGATCGGCGCGACCTGAACCGGTGTTTTCCGGGAAGCGAAGGCGGTTCACTCGCAGCGCGGCTTGCCAATCTGTTCCTGACCGAAGTGGTGGAAAAGGCAGACATGGGGATCGACCTGCACTCAGCAGCCATCCACCGCACGAACTACCCACAAATCCGGGTGTCACCTGACGATCCGGAAATGCGCAAGCTTGCCGATGTCTTCGGCGCACCAATTATCATGCAATCCGCGATCCGCGACGGGTCGTTGCGCGGGGCGGCGCGCGATCTGGGCAAACGCGTGCTACTGTACGAAGCGGGCGAAGGTCTGCGTTTTGACGAGGTCTCGGTGCGGGCAGGGCAGGCGGGCATCCTGCGTGTCCTCCACTCGCTCAAGATGATTTCCGGCAAAGGCGTGGCCCGGGCCAAGTCGCCTCCGCAGTTTTGCACATCCAGCAAATGGCTCCGCGCGCCCATGGGCGGGCTGTTCCGCAGCTACAAATCAGACGGTGATCCCGTGCAACTGGGCGATACGCTCGGATCAGTGACAGACCCGTTCGGCGAAAGCGAAAGCGATATCGTCGCGCCGTTCGACGGGATCATCGTCGGACGGGCGGTTCTGCCTATCGTCAACGAAGGCGATGCGGTCTTCCACCTTGCGCGGATTGGATCATTCAAGAAGGCGGAAAACGCGCTTGATAATCATTCCACACAGCTCGCCGATGATCCGATGTTCGATGAAGACGAAATCATCTGATACGCCAGTCCGCTGCCCGTAGAGGCGCGGCAAAACGGAAATTCCGCTATCGGCGTGACTTGGTCGGCCACGCGTCGTAGAATCGCGGCAGGGCAGGTATCATCCTGATATCCGGCTGAAATGATGGAATAACAGCGTTGCGACACAGCAGGTCACTCACGGTGCGGGCGGGCTAGCCATGGTATCACACGCCACACGGCCGCCGTCACAGACCAAAGACAAAACCGTGGCGCTTTCAGGCGAGATCACGATCAAAACCGTATCAAACGTGCAGTGCAATCTTGCGTCACTTGACCCAGACACCGCCGCGACCGTCAGCCTGCACGATGTCACGCGGCTGGACACGGCCGGTGCGTGGCTGCTGATCGCAACACAGAAGCGTTTCGAAGACAAGAACCAGACGCTTGCAATCAAGGGGGCAAGCGCAGAAGCGCAAAGCCTTCTGGACAGCGTTGCAAACGCCATGCCTGTCAAGGAAACAGCGCCGGCGCGGCCACTGACGCTGAATGGAATGCTTGATTCACTCGGGCGCACTATGGCAGGTGCCACGCGGTTCCTGATGGCGCTGACAGGATATCTTGGGATGTTCTTGTCCAGACTCTTGCGCGCAGTACGCCGCCCGCAGGAATTCCGCTTCACGGCACTAGTGCACCACTGTCAGGAAGTCGGGCTAAAAGCCGTGCCAATCGTTGCGCTGATGTCTTTCCTGATCGGCGTCGTGCTGGCTTTTCAGGGATCGACGCAGCTGCGCCAATTCGGGGCCGAAGTGTTCGTGGTCGATCTGATCGCAATTTCGGTGTTGCGCGAACTCGGCATCCTTCTGACGTCGATCATCGTCGCCGGGCGGACAGCTTCCGCCTTTACGGCGGCCATCGGGTCCATGAAGATGCGCGAAGAAATCGACGCGATGCGCACGCTCGGGCTTGATCCTGCCATGGTGCTTTTCGTGCCGCGTATCCTTGCGCTGCTGTTCATGCTGCCGATCCTCGGGCTGATCGCCAATGCTGCCGGGCTCTTTGGTGGCGCGCTCATGGCATGGATCGACCTTGGCATTTCGCCGGAAATGTTCCGCACGCGGCTGGTCGAAGGAACAGATGTCAGCCACGTCTTCGTCGGTTTGGTGAAAGCACCGTTCTTTGCGCTGATCATCGGGATCGTGGGCTGCCATGCGGGGATGCAGGTGCAAAGCAACGCAGAATCGCTCGGGCGCATGACCTCCAACGCGGTCGTCACCGCGATCTTTGCGGTGATCGTGGCGGATGCTGTCTTTTCGATTTTCTTCGCGAGCCTTGGCATATGACCAAAGAGAAAGCCGCAGACGACGGTATCATCCGGGTCCGTGGGCTGAAAAACCAGTTCGGTAGCCATGTCGTGCACGAAAACCTCGATCTGGATGTGTATCGTGGCGAAATCCTTGGCGTCGTTGGTGGGTCCGGAACCGGAAAATCGGTGCTGTTACGCAGTATCACCGGATTGCAGCCACCCAGCGAAGGTACAATCGACGTGCTGGGCACGAATGTGCGTCAGGCCGATGACGATACCCGTGCCGCATTAGAAGCACGCTGGGGCGTCATGTTTCAGGATGGCGCGCTGTTTTCATCGCTCACCGTGCGCGAAAATGTCGAAGTCCCGATGCGCGCGATCGAAGGGCTGGACCCTGACATCAGGCGGGACCTGGCGGATCTCAAGATCTCGATGGTCGGCCTGCCGTATCTTGCGGGGGACAAATACCCCTCGGAACTGTCCGGCGGCATGCGCAAACGCGCAGGGCTTGCGCGGGCACTGGCGCTTGATCCCGAGATTGTGTTTCTTGACGAACCGACAGCAGGGCTGGACCCGATCGGGGCATCTGCCTTTGATGCCTTGATCAGGGGACTAAGCCGGTCCTTGGGGCTGACGGTGTTTCTCGTGACACACGACCTTGATACGCTGCATGCAGTGTGCGACAGGATTGCAGTGTTGGCTGAAAAGCGGGTGCTTGTGACCGGAACGATGCACGACATGTCGCAGGTCGAACATCCCTGGGTGCATGAATATTTCCACGGGCCACGCGCACGCGCGGCGATTGACGCGGCGCAATGCGACGCCGGTCGGAAAGGATAACGCAGTGGAAACCAAAGCGAACTATGTGCTGATCGGTGCATTCACACTGGCCGGCTTTGCCGGAATCCTGGCATTCTTTCTTTGGTTCGCGAGCGTGGAGCTTGATCGCCAATTCGCCTATTACGATATCAACTTCACTTCCGTCTCGGGCCTTGGAAACGCGTCCGACGTGCGGTTCAGCGGATTGCCCGTCGGGCAGGTTGTAGAAGTGAAATTATCCCCTGAACGGGACGGCACAATCGCAGTCAGGGTCGAAGTGGCCGCCAATACGCCGGTGCGCACAGACAGCATCGCCACCATCGAAGCGCAGGGCGTCACAGGTGTCTCCTTTGTCAGCATCGGTCCGGGAACGCCAGAGGGCGAACTGATCGAGCAACCAGAGGATGGCGCAGTCCCGACAATCACCGCAGGCCGCTCTACGCTGCAATCCCTGTCAGAGGACGCACCCCAACTTCTCGAAGAAATGCTGCTAGTCGTGCAAGAGGTAGGTGACCTCCTTGGCGGCGAAAATCAGGGGCGGCTTGACCGGATTCTCGTGAACGTCGAAGGCGCGTCGGAAGACTTCGCCAAGACTTTGGATGATTTCTCATCCGTAACCTCCACGATCACGGATTTTGCAGATGAAATCGGACAGTTCAACGCGACACTCGGCGCGCTCACCGACGATCTGGCAGGCGTGCTTGAAAACGCCGATGCAGCCGTGGTGTCAATTGGCGAATTGTCCGAACAGGCCAAATCGGTGCTGACGGAAGGTTCCGAAACGCTGGCGGATGCACGTGGGGTGATTGCCAGCAGCGACGAATACATCACCGGCGATCTCGTCGCCATGACACAGGACATGCGCGATACGCTGGCAGAACTGCGCACACAGGCCTCCGATATCGGCGAAAGCGCGCAACAGGTAATCGCAACGCTCGACACGACAGGCACAACCGCGACAGCGCGCCTGCAACAGGCAGAGGAAACACTCGCGTCCGTCGATGCGCTTATGCTGCAGCTCGATGCGACAGCACTCTCTGTCACCACCGCGGCGGATCAGTTCACTGGCTTGATCCAGGACGAAGGCACACCACTCATCGCTGAAACGCGGGTAATGGTCGCTGAAGCAAATGCAGCAATCAGTTCAATTGCCGAGGCTGCCAACACCGATCTGCCTGCCATCGTGGCTGATATCCGCAGCGCGACAGAATCCGCATCCGCAGTGATTGCCGACGTTGGCGAAAACCTGTCCTCATCAAGCGAAAACATCGACGCAATCCTCGAAAGCGGAAAGGTCGCACTGGATGAAGCAAGCATCGCTTTTGCCAACGCAAACGAAACGCTGGCAGCGATCAACGGCGCGCTCGAAACAGGTGATCGGGCGCTTGCCGCCGCCGAAGGGGCATTTACCGGGGCCGAGAAAGTCATCAATGAAGACCTCAATGGAATTATCGGCGGGCTCGAAACGACGCTCGCCTCACTCAACGAAGCTATCGGCGAGGTGTCGGAAGACATACCCGAAATCACTGCAGACTTGCGCGCCGCAAGCCGGTCTGCATCTGTCACGTTCCGCCAACTGCGCGAGGTGACGGCAGCCTCCGGACCAGCGGTGGCCGACTTTACAAATTCTGCGCTGCCCCTCTACACTCGGCTGGCACAGGAAACACGGACGTTGATCGCAAACCTCGACCGTCTCACAACACAGATCGAACGGGATCCGGCACGGTTCCTGCTTGATCGCGAAACGCCGGAATTCAGACGATGAGGCTGTCATGACATCGCTCGCCCGCTTCCTCGCAGTCATGTTTGCCGCAGCGGCTCTCAGCGGCTGTGCGGCAATCTCCGCACTCACGGACGCCTCGACCCCGCTCGAAGTCTACGAATTACGCAGTCCGGTCGATATCACACCACGTCAGGGCAGAACGCTGCCACTCGATGTGATCGTCGAACTGCCAACCAGCAGCGGGACACTTGAAACCGATCGGATCATGATCCGTCCGAACGCCCTGCAAGCCCAGTATCTGCCCGAAGTCAGGTGGAGCGACGCGACCCCCGTCATGGTACAGAACCTGATGCTGCGGGCCGTCGAAGCAACATCGGCAGTGCGCTATGTCGGGCGCAAACCACTTGGCCTCAGCGGCGATTATGCAGTGGTGACGGAACTTCTCGATTTCCATGCAGAGGTCGGGGCAGATGGTGAAACTGCCGTGATCCAGCAACGCATGATCGTGCGCCTTGTGCGCGAACGTGATGCCAGCATTGTCGCAAGCCGGACGTTCAAGGCGTCTGCTGTATCCCCAACGCTGGACACGCCCGATCTTGTCGCCGCATTCGATGTCGCCTCAAACCAGCTCTTTACGCAGTTTGCCGATTGGATTGTGACGGCACTGTCTGCACGATAGGCCGCGCTATCGCCGTCCTTCGCGCACCCATGCAAAGACGCTCAGCAAAGCGGCCAACAGCAACCAGACCCATGCAGGCAAAAGCGACGTGATGCTGATGTCGGCCGTCTGATAGGCCCCGCGCGGTGTCACGCCGATCCAGCCACGGCCAGCGGCGGGGCGTCCCTCGCGCACTTCGCGAATGTCGACATCGCCGGAAGACATGGAATAAATCCCGCCACGCGTGCTCGCGACAAGCGGTTCAAGGATGTCACCTGTCGCGATGGTTTGTTCAAATTCGCGTGGTGCTGATGGCCCAAGTGCGATGACGCTTTCCAGATCGCCTTCCTTCAGGCGATAAAGCCCGATCTCCGGCGCGTTCCATGTGGTCGCGAAACGACCGGGGCTTGTCTCTTCCAATGACAGGACTGTTTCGGTCCCATCCGGATGGGTCACCGTCACATCACCGATGCTTTCCGAAATGGTGCGCCGGACGATCTGCATCGTCTGGCCATTCGGGTTGGCAAACAGTGCCTCTTCCTCAAGGTCCGGTTCTTTCATCATCCAATGGGCCAGACGGCGCAGTAATTCCTGCTGCGGGCCGCCACCCTCATATCCGCGATCCCAAAGCCAGCTTTGATCAGATGCAATCAACGCAACCCGGCCGTCGCCAATCCGTTCAAGGGCCAGAAGCGGGCGCTCTTCTTCATCCGACATCACGACAGTTGCAGTGTCCGGAACGATAACATCGACAAGTCGGAACCAGCGCCCCCAGCCGGGCCCGTCGCCCGAGTCTGGTGCCGGTGAAAATGCAGCCAGACCTTCTGTGACCGGATGGCGCTCACCGATATCGGTGATCTGCGGCACGTAACCGTCCTCGAAGACACGCGCGGTCGGTGCGCCCGGCAGGATCGCACCCAAGGGCGAGCGATAGATACTTTCCGCGCTGCCGTATTCAGGGCCAGAAGACACAAGGACGGCACCGCCGTTGTTCACGTAATTGGTGATGTTTTCAAGGTATTGTGACGGCAAGATCCCGCGTCGGCGATAGCGGTCAAAGATGATCAGATCGAAATCGTCGATCTTTTCCAGAAACAACTCGCGCGTAGGAAAGGCGATCAGCGACAGTTCGTTTACGGGAACGCCGTCCTGCTTTTCAGGCGGGCGCAGAATTGTAAAATGGACAAGATCGACAGCGGCATCCGCTTTCAACAGGTTGCGCCATGTGCGCTCTCCCGCATGGGGTTCACCAGACACCAACAAGACACGCAAGCGATCACGCACGCCGTTGATCTGCACGACAGCAGCGTTATTGCGTTCGGTCAGTTCCCCTTCGACAAAAGGTGTTTCGAACTGCAGCACGTTCATCCCGCCATGCGGCAGATCAATCGGCAATTCGATGTCTTCATTCAGAGGCACCTGAAAATCAAGCGGTGCATCCCCGTCGATACTGATTTGCAGTGGAACGAACGCATCTTCACCGGGTGCGGCACCCTGATCCTCAACCCGCAAGGTCAGACTGACCGGTTCACCGAGAATGGCAAACGCAGGGGCGTTGGAGATAACCAGTCGGCGATCCCAGTCTGTGTCCTCGCCGGTCAAAAGCGCATGGATCGGGGCAGGCAGACCCGGCGCACGTTCGATATCGTGCAGGCGCCCGTCGGTAAGCAGGATGATCCCCGCAACGCGGCCCTGCGGCTCCTCTGCCAATGCCTCCGCCAGCCCGGACATCAGCGCAGTGCCGGCATCGCCTTCACCATCCCCGACGCGCACAACCCGCAGTTCGGTATTCTCAAGCCGCGCGACCTCGGCTTCGACATTGGCAATCGCTGCTTGCGTCTGCGCGGGGCGATCTGCGATGCGCTGGCTTGCGCTTTCATCGACGACCAACATGACGATATCGGACAACGGATCACGGTCTTCCTGCTGGATCGCAGGATTGGCAAGGGCGGCAAGCAGGGCCAGACCAGCCAGACCGCGCAACCACCAGCCACCAAGGCGGCGGTAAATGGCGATGCCCAGCCCAAGCACGGCAAGCGCCGCAAGACCATAGATCACGACAAGCGGCAGAAGTGGGTCAAAAACAAGGGTGCCGGTCACTGTCCCAACCTTTCCAGCAGATCGGGAACGTGCACCTGATCGGATTTGTAGTTGCCTGTCAGCACATGCATGATCAGGTTCACACCGAAACGAAGGGCGATTTCGCGCTGACGTTCACCGGCCTGACCGCGCCCGACAGGAAACATGCGATCGCCATACTGATCGACAGCCCAGGCGCGCGCCCAATCATTGCCGCCGATCACAACAGGGGTCACACCGTCGTTCAAATTGCGAAACGGCATGCCCTCGACAAGTTCGGCGTCAGCCGGGGCGGCTTCGACCCAGATATCGCGACTGTTATAGCGGCCGGGAAAGTCCTGCAGCAGATAGAAGGTGCGCGTCAGAACATGATCTTCCGGGATCGGTTCAATGGCGGGAATATCCAGCGAACGCGCAATCGCCTGCAGCTTGCGCCCCTCAGGAGAGCTGGAGCCAAAACGCGCAGTATCCGCGTCTTGGGTGTCGAACAAAATCATCCCGCCCGCGCGCAAATAGCGGTTCAACTTGGCATAGGCCTCACGGCTTGGCAGCGATTGATCAGCGGTGACAGGCCAGTAAAGAAACGGAAAGAAAGCAAGCTCGTCGCGTTCAAGATCAATACCCATCGGTGCGGCGGGTTCGATTGAAGTGCGACGGTTCAAGGTCATGCCAAGGCCACGCAAGCCAGCCTCTGAAATGCTGTCCGTGTCTTCGTCACCGGTGACGACATAGCCCAGAACAACATTCGCCGTGGCGGCAATGGCAAATTCATCGTTCTCTTGCGCGGCGACCGGCGCAGGGACGCCAAACATGGCAACACCCAGCATGATGGCAGCAGCGACATCGGCTCGCGGGCCGCGCAGCCGTCCACCAACAGCAAGGGATGCAATGATATCAACCATCAAAAGCGCAAGCGCTGCCGCCAAAAGCCAGCCTTTCAAGGCCGTCTCGCGCACGATCTCCATGCCTTCCACGGCAATGCGTGCGGGCCATTGGGCCGTCGCAAGGGTTGACTCTGGCTGCATGACGTTCACGGCAATCCTCTGGTCAGGGCCTGCATAAAGGCCGGGTGGCAAGTCGGCGCTGGGCACGGGTGCGGCAAGCAATTCACCAGCGACACCGGGCAAGGTCGCGCCATCCTCAAGCTGTCCGAACGCGTTCAGCACATCCTCCGGCAACCATGTCGTGCCTTCCAGCGTTTCCGCATCGGGTGTCGAAGGGCGGGTGGAAACGGCCATCCGCTCCAACATCTGCACGAACAGACCTGACAAGGGCAGGGTGGACCATTCGGCATTGGCGGTCACATGGACAAGAACCACCTGACCTTCACCGACATTCTTGCGGGTCACCAGTGGTGTGCCGTCGGCAAGCTGCGCGATGACGCGGTCGGCAAGCGTCGGATCGGGTTGCGCCATGACCTGCGATGAAACGGTGACATCATCGGGCGGTGTCAGGCCGAAAAAGGGTGACCCTTCAACGAAGGGGGCCAGCGACTTGGGTTCACCCCAACTCATCGCGCCGCCAACCGTTCGACCACCATCACGCAAACGCACGGGCAGCAAGGGGTCTTCGCTCGCCCGACCCACATCGCTGGCCGCCAGCCGAGGACCGGCAAAGCGCAACAGCAACCCGCCGTTTTCAACCCAGCCAAGCAAGTCGGCCTCTTCTGTACCTGCAAGACTGGCGACATCGGCCAGTACGATGACATCGGGATTGGCAAGAAGGATATCCTCCATCGTGCCGTTAATCATATCTGCTGTCGGCTCCAGCGCCTCGCGCAGGTAGTATAGCGGATCAAGCAGATCGAGCCCTTCGCGATCACCCGCGCCGGAAATCAACGCGACTTCGCGCCGCTTCAGTCCATCGTCAGCCAAGGTCACCGTCGCGGCGGACCGACCGCCAGCAATTTCAAAACGGGTCACGCGATTGCGCAGCTCCGGGGGCAGGACAAGCGCGGTTTCAGCGACAGCATCACCAGCAGCAAAGGTCAGGGTCACACTGGCCAACTGCCGCTCAACCCCGTTCGGATCAAGCCCGATCGCGTTCACGGGCACGTCAAAGGCACTGCCGACAGGTGTGCGCGTCGCTGATAAGATGATCTCGCCTTCTTCATAGAACGCAGGGCGCAAGCCGAATGTCTGACGTGGGGTCTGAAACACCGTCACCGACCCGAAACCTTCAAGCGCAGTCAGGATCGGATCGCGAGCGTCACGGGCAAGGCCATCAGACAGCCAATAGGTGTCAAACGGGCCCGTGACAGTCTCCAGCCAAGCCAGCACGTCGTCGCCGTTCGGCTCCCACGCGTTTGGCTGCACATTCGGCAAGGTCTGGGCAACAGCATCGGCGGATTGGAAAACAAGTGCTTCCGGCAAATCAGTCAGGGTGACGACTGCTGCGGTGCGCCCGTCGCGGGTCGCCTCGTCCAGCATCAATTCCATGCGATCTGACCGGGTCCCCCAATCGCGGGCATCGGCCCAGGTACCATCCGCGACAATCAGCAAGGGGCCGTTGCCTGCGGTGCGGGTTTGCGGGTTCAGAACCGGACCGGCAAACCCGATGATGACGGCCGCAATCGCAAGCAGCCGAAGCAGCAACAGCCACCACGGGGTGCGATCCGACTGGCTTTCATCGTCCTGCAGGCCCAAAAGTAGGGCGACACCCGGAAAACGTCGCTTGATCGGGGCAGGCGGTACGGCACGCAGCAAGATCCAAAGGATCGGCAGGGAAATAAGACCCAGCAGCAACCATGGCGCTGCAAATCCGATGGGACCAATCGACCACATCAGGCTTGCCCGTCCAGCGCATGATAAAGCCACAACAGGGCCTGCGTTGCAGGCGCATCCGTGTGATGGGTCATGTATTGCCAACCGGTTGTGCGGGCCAACTGGTCCAGGCGATCCTTGCGTTCTGCCAGCCGATCCAGATAGCGCGCGCGCAAATCGCCCGCCTTCAGCGTTTCATGACGAACGGCACCGGTCATCGATTCAAAGATCGTTCGGCCATCAAACGGAAATGCTTCTTCCTGCGGATCAAGCACCTGCAAAATCGCGCCATGCACGCCGCGATCCGCAGCCTTGGTCAATGCGGCCTCGACGGGCGCGATGTCGCCCAGAAAATCACTGACGAAAAATGCGCGACTATGGGGCAACATGCCTTGCGCCTCTGGCGTGCCATAGTCTGTTTCTGAATCCTCGGACAGGATTGCGGCCATCTGGTTCAGCTGGATTTCGCCGCGCTTGGGCGGCAAACGCATCCCGGTCAGCCCGACACGTTCCCCGCCGCGGATCAGCAGGATTGAAGCGGCAAGTGCAATGGTGCGGGCGCGTTGGGATTTGGTGGGCAAGTTCTTGTCAGAACTGAAGCGCATGGATGCGGCCTGATCGACCCAGAGGATGATCGACTGCGCGATCTGCCATTCCTTATCCTGCACAAAGGCCTGATCGGACCGCGCGGACCGACGCCAGTCGATGCTGCGTGCGTGGTCATGGTTCTGCGCGGGCCTGTATTGCCAAAAGGTATCCCCCAATCCCGCGCGACGACGCCCGTGATCCCCCAACAGAACGGTGGACGCCAGATGTTCGGCCTCTGCAAGCAATGCCGGAAACGGGGCCGCAAGGGCTTCAGCCCCTGCGCGGAGGGTGAGGGGTGCGCTCATGCTGCGGCAGCGACCTTTGTAATGTCACCGGCCAACGTGTCGATCAACGTATCAAGGCTTTCGCCGCGCGCCCTTGCTGCAAACGACAAGGCCATTCGGTGCTTCAGGACAGGTGCGGCCATGTTGCGGACATCCTCGGCCGATGGGGCAAGGCGACCGTCAAGCAAGGCAGACGCCCGCACTGTCAGCATCAAAGCCTGCGCGGCACGCGGGCCGGGGCCCCAGCTGACCGATCCATTGACGGTGTCAGGGGCATCAGGTCCGGGACGACAGGCGCGCACAAGATCAAGGATCATCTCGACGATATTCTCGCCGACGGGCATGCGGCGCAACAGTATCTGCGCATCCAGCAGTTCCTGTGCAGTAAAGACGGCGGTGGCCATGCCTTCCTCGGCACCGGTCGTGGCAATCAGGATATCGCGCTCTGTGTCGCGGTCAGGATAGGGGACATCAATCTGGACAAGGAAACGGTCCAACTGCGCCTCTGGCAGTGGATACGTGCCTTCCTGTTCGATCGGGTTCTGCGTGGCAAGCACGTGGAACGGGGCTCCTAGCGGGCGATGTTCGCCTGCGATGGTCACTTCCTTTTCCTGCATCGCCTGCAACAGCGCGGACTGGGTACGCGGGCTGGCGCGGTTGATTTCGTCGGCCATCAGCAACTGGCAGAAAATCGGACCTTCGAGAAAACGAAACGCACGCGATCCGTCGTTCGAGGTCTCAAGCACCTCTGACCCCAGAATATCGGCGGGCATCAGATCGGGTGTAAACTGGATCCGGTTGCCCTTCAGGCCCATGACGGTCGACAGCGTATCAACCAACCGGGTCTTGCCCAAGCCGGGCAGGCCGATCAAAACCGCATGGCCGCCGCAGATCAGCGAGGTCAGCGTCAGGTCAACGACGCGGTCCTGCCCCAGAAAACGGTTGGCAATGCTCGTGCGCGCCTCACCCAGCTTGCCCGCAAGGGTTTCGATCTGCGCGACAAGATCTGTGTGGTCTGGCATGACATTACTCCGACTGAACTATATCAAGGTTATAACACCAGATAATCCCAATGACCCCAATGGCAAAAACAATGACCGGACAAAAGATCGTGACACCCTCGGCGGAAAGCCTCGCATCTTCGGCGCAAGCAGCGGCCGGAAAGGGCTTACCCCCTGTTCATCTATGGAATCCGCCGTTTTGCGGCGACCTCGATATGCGCATCGCGCGGGATGGGACCTGGTTCTATCTGGGCACGCCGATCGGGCGTCCCGCGTTGGTAAAGCTGTTTTCGTCAATAATCCGCCGCGACGGGGATGATTATTTCCTCGTCACCCCGGTCGAAAAGGTGGGAATCACCGTCGATGACGCGCCGTTCGTGGCAGTGGACTTCGAAAAGAAGGGCGACGCGCTCGTGTTCGAAACCAACGTTGGGGACAAGGTGACAGCCAGTGCCGACAATCCGATCCGTGTCGTGCGCGATGCGCAAACAGGCGAACCTTCGCCGTACGTGCTGGTGCGCGCGAATCTCGAAGCGCTCATCGACCGCAAATCCTTCTACAGGCTTGTCGACATCGGCGAAACGACGCAAGTTGATGGCACAGACTGGTTCGGCGTGCGCTCATCGGGCGAATTCTTTCCGATCATTCCAGCGGCCGAACTGAAATAGCGCCGCGCAAGAAAAATGCGCCCTACTGAAAACATGCTGACATAACGCTGTCAGCAGGGGTATGGTTAAACATGTTCATCAACCGCACCAAGGAGATGAAACATGACTGCCAAACCAACTGTCGTCTGGACCGAAATTCCCGTGACCGATCTCGCCAAGGCCCAGCAATTCTATGAAACCGTCTTTGGTTTCAAAATGGCGATGGACGACACAGGGCCGAACCCCATCGTGAACTTCGATGCCGATCTGGATGGAATCGGCGGGCACCTTTATCCCGGCGAACCGGCCAGCGGAAACGGCCCGACGATCCACCTCGCCACACCGGACAAGCTCGAAGCGGCGATGGAACGGTGCACAAAAGCTGGCGGCAAGATGATCAGCCCGATCGTGGCCATTCCACCTGGACGTTTCGCCTATGCCACCGATCCCGATGGAAACTCCATCGGCCTGTTCGAGCCAGCGTAATGCGACGCGCCGACCGCCTTTTCCAGATCCTGCAATTCCTGCGCGGCGGGCGGCTCGTCACGGCCAAACAACTGGCCGAAAAACTCGAAGTCACGTCGCGGACGATCTACCGCGACGTGGCGCATCTGATCGGCTCCGGCGTGCCAATCGAAGGCGAAGCCGGGGTCGGCTACATCATGCGGGATGGCTATGATTTGCCACCGCTCATGTTCACACCTGACGAAATCGTCGCCCTCGTCGCGGGCGCACGGATGCTCAAAGGCTGGGGCGGCACCAAGATGGCTGCCGCAGCACAGGAAGCACTGATCAAGATAGATGAGGTGCTGCCCGATGCAGCCCGCGCCCGTGTCGGTCAGGTCAGCATTCAGGCCATCGCCTCAGAGGCACCGCTTGGCAGCTGGCGTGACGTGCTGGACCGGTTCGAAGCCGCAGCCGAAGACCACATCCGGCTTGAAATCAGCTATGCCGACGAAGGCGGGGCTGAAACGTCGCGCATCGTGCGCCCGCTCGGTGTCTGGTTCTGGGGCAAGGTCTGGACTGCGATCTGCTGGTGCGAATTGCGTCAGGGCTTTCGTATGTTCCGGCTCGACCGTGTGATTGCGATGACAGAAGTCGCGCCGTTCAAACCCCAAAAGGGTCAAACCATGCGCGACTTCATGGATGCGGAATGCTACATCCCGCACTAAGTGTGCCTAGCGGGATATCCGCGTCCCGTTCTCGAACGGGTTGCGCGGCAGGTTTTCGGCCAACCGCATCAGCTGCACCGCTTCAGTACGATAACCGAACGGGTCTTCGCCGCGATTGGCATTGGCTAATGCAATCGCGTCGTCATAACCCCACTCACCCAGAAACCGGTCATCGCGCAGCAGCTGGCCCCAGCCCGCAATCGCCACAGCGAACAACGCATCTGCCGGTGCACCGCCACCCGCCACGATCGGCGTGGTCAACAGCTGGCTTTCGTCCGCACCGGGATCTTTATAGCGCAGCTTCAAAAAGCCCAGTTCGCCGTTCCCCGCCGCGACTGTCGCGGGGGCATAGCGCAGCGGATCGCTCAACTGGGCAGGGCTACCAACAGGCGTCACCTCGTAAAGCGCGGTGACGGTATGACCGGCCCCCAGTTCGCCCGCATCAACCTTGTCGTTATTGAAATCCTCACGCGCCAGCGCACGGGTCTCATACCCGATCAGACGATACTCAGCGATTTCCGCCGGATTCCACTCCACCTGGATCTTCACATCACCGGCAATCGGGAACAATTCACCCGTCAACTGGTCCACCAGCACCTTTTGCGCCTCGGTCAGCGTGTCGATATAGGCCGCCGTGCCGTTGCCGTTCTGGGCCAGCGCCTGCATCGTCGCATCGTCCAGATTGCCGCGGCCAAAGCCAAGGACAGACAGATATGTGCCGGTGTCGCGTTTGTCGGCAATGAAATCCTTCAGCGCATCCGGATCATTGATCCCGACATTGAAATCGCCATCCGTCGCCAACAGGATCCGGCTGACCTCACCATCGGCAGCCATCCGGTCGGCAACGGCATAGGCCTGCTGCAGACCACCTTGTCCGTTGGTCGACCCGCCAGCACCCAGACCGTTGATCGCATCAATGATCGTCGCCTGATCGGATGCAGGGGTGGGTGCCAATACCTGCCCGGCACTGCCCGCATACTCCACGATCGCCACCTCATCTTCGGGACGCAGCTGCGACAGCATCAAGCGGAACGACTGCTTGAGCAGCGGCAGTTTCGCCGGATCATTCATCGACCCAGAGGTATCAATCAGGAACACAAGGTTCAGGGGCGGGCGATCTTCAACCGCAGGCATCTGGCCTTGAATGGCAACATGGACCAACTGCGTATCCGCATTCCAGGGCGTGTCCAAGACACTGACCGTCGGACGAAACGGCGCTTCTGTCGCGTCCGGTGCGGGGTAGTCATAAGGGAAATAGTTGATCAGTTCCTCAATCCGGATTGCCTCTGCCGGCGGCAACTGACCAGCCGTGATCGAAGAACGCAGCACTGCATAGCTGGCAGTATCCACGTCGATCGAGAAGGTCGACACAGGGTCTTCCTGCGTGATCTTAAGCGATGCCGGGGCCTCGTTGGCGAAGGTTTCTGTGTTCGGGATCGCGCGAGCCGGTCCTTCTTCTTCGGCATCAAGGACCAACCGTTGAACTCCGGACGAACGGCTTTCAAGCCTTTGCTGGCTTGCTTCAGGTGCAGGCGGAATAGCAGTCGGTGCTACGCTGCTCTGGGGGGCTAATGCCCGTGGACGGCTGGTCGCTGTCGGCGCAGCAGGCTCGATGGCTTCCGGCTGAATGCGGCTTAGCCCATCTTCGACCACGACGTCGTTCTGGCCAAGCTCCGCTGAACCGGCAAAGCTCTCACCTTGCGCGATCTCGGGTTCGGCAAGCACGACGGCATCTTCATCCGCCGGAGCCAATTCAATCTGCGCTTCGTCAAGGGCTTCAGGCAAAGGGGCCATGATCCCATCGACGGCGACCTCTTCCTCAACCTGTGCAGGCTTTGCGATCTGCGGGGCACTGCCTGCGTCCTTGGGTGCCTGCGCACCAACATCCGCCAGATCAAAATCACTTTCGCGCCACATGTCCTGACCGGTTTCGGTCAGAAAAAGGAACCCGCAGGCCACAAGTGCAGTCGTTGCGGTCAAAGCACCGCGTGTCGTCAATGAATTCAGCATATCCTTCAATCCTGTCCAAAGCCCGCTCGGGGCAGCTACAGGATTAGGACGTGCCGCTTCCGGCGTTCCTTGGAGCGCTTCGAAATTTTTCTGCGCCAACGCCAGATTTGCCGCCCGACGGCTGGCATCCGGGGCAGGGGTGGCCGCATTCATCGCGGATTTCAGATCATCAAGGTCGTCGCTCATGCGACATCCTCCTTTGCTTTGAGCGCTTTCAGGGCCTTCTTGGCCTCTGATACACGCCAGCTGATCGTGCCTTCGCTAACACCCAGCACATGGGCCGCGTCCGCGTGGGTCATGTCATCCAGCACCAGTGCAAGCGTGTCGCGCAGATCGTCGGACAGATGCCGCATCGCTTCACTCAGCCAGTCCAGTTGCGCGGCCGCTTCGGCATTCGCGGCGGTGCGGTTGGTTTCCCAATCGCCCCAACCGTCGCTGGCCTTGGCATAGGTCGCCTGCTTGCGGCGGCGGTCATGGGCAGCGTTCATCGCGACACGGTAAAGCCATGTGGTCACCTTCGCGTCGCCGCGAAACCCGGCCAGTTTGGCGGGCAGGGCGGCGCAGATATCCTGCGTCAGGTCTTCGGCTTCTTCGCGTCTGCCGGTCATGCGAAAACAGAACGCGAACAGCCGGTCATAGTGGCGATCCAGCAAGCTCGCAAAAGCCTGCCCATCGCCACCGGCGGCCGCAATTGCAAGGTCCTGATCGGTCACTGACATACGCATCACAGGACTATGACGCGCGCTAATGGTCAATCCTTGGCAGAAGTTGAAAAAAATTCGTCAGGCGTGTCGTCGTCAGTCCGACAGTTCCGCCGTCATCGGCACAAAGACGGCGAAAGGACGGTCTTCGTTGGCGCAATCCAGCTTGATCAACTGCTGGTTGGGGCCCGCATCTGACCAATCCGGCAAAACATACAACGCCGTGACAGCACAGGTTTCATTCAACGCCACAGGCACCGCAAACAAATAGTCGAAATCATCTTCTGCAACCCCCGAACTGATCTGTCCTGTCGCAATTGGAATCGTCTTTCGCGACGCTGCAAAACTTTCTTCCAGCGCCGCCTGCACGTCGGCCAGCTCAAAGCTGTGCAATGCATTGTTTCGGCGCAAGGTGAACCGGCCAGCACTGAACGCAACATCCAGATCGGTCGGCACATAATGCGGGCTGAAAGGCAGATATGCCTTGCGCCACAGGACGACGTCATATGGATTGACGCGCTCTGGCAGACCCAGGTTCGTTACGCGACTGTTCGGGTCAGCAGCGTCCGTCGGAAACCCGTTGTCGCGCACGCTAAGTACCGGCCAATGCTGATCGTCCCATCCGGTTTCGCGATTGCGCGCGATCAGGGTGACATCGGTCTGATTGACCTGATGGTATCCATGATTGTCGCTGATGGTGCGCAAGATAAAGACATGTGTGGCGTTGATGGCCAGAAGGTCTTCATCGACCGACACGATCCGCGGGGGTGTGGCCATGGACAGCGTCGGCACCACAAGCAGGAACAAGGCCAGGATCAGACGCATATTCGCAACCTCACGCAACCCGGCACCATCGACATCGTCCTAACGCTTCCCGTAATAAAGTCCGACCACATGTTCGGCCTGCGCAAAAAACAACCACCGCAGGGCCAGTATCCCCGCAATATGGCTCAGCACGGCGATCGCCGCACCAAAATGGCCAAGCGGAAGAAGCAGGACAAGCACAGGCACGACAAATCCCAGCGCAAGGGCAATCAAACGTAACTGCTGCACATGTTTGCGACCAACCTCGTAAGCGAATTCCTTCAGCAGATAGTTGGTACCGGTATGGGGCGGTTCAAACGCGCGGACCTTGCCAATGTGACCCAGACCCGTCGCCGTGGCGAGCGTCGTGCCACTGTCCGACAGGCGGCTGTCACCGCTGAACCACGCATAGGCCTGCAAAAGACCCGCCGCGATCAGCAGGACAATGGCAATCGTCACCTTGCCTGCAAACAACGCACCACCCCCCAAAGAAAGCGCGAGAAAAAGCGCAGGGGTGGTCCAGTGCTTCCAGCGGGGCACGGTCTTCATCTGCGTGTAAATCATCGAGGTCGTGAAAACGGTCGCCAATGCGCCAAGCGAACCCAACCAGCCAAGCGGTTGCCAGGCGGCAGCAAAAAAGACGAGGCCAAGACCATAAAGACCCATTGCAACAAGCGTCGCGACAGCGGCAAGCCCTTCACGCGAAAGCCAGGAACTGCGCCATTGGGTAAAAGCCTTCAGGAACCGTTCGGGATGGCCAAGATGGAAGGTGGATGACAGCAAGCCACCCGCAGCCATGACATAGGCGATGACCCAGAACACGAATGCGACCCAGCCTGTCGGTGGCGTCGCGTCGATCCCAAGCCAGAATAGCAGGCCAAAACCGAGGCCGGAAAAGACGGTGAAGATGATAACCGACGGTGCGGGATGCATTATCTGGCACCCCCGGGCATGGCGGACAGGGCTTTATCAAGCCAGCCAAGCAGGCCCTTGGCATCCTGCGCGACGGGCTCCAGATATGGGGCCAGAATGTCGATTTCGGGTTCGACATCCTTGGGGCGCGGTGGCAGGTATTTATTGACCGGCTTCGTGCCCTGTTCCGGCATCAGATCAAAACCACCCCGCTCGGCGACCAAATGGCTGACATCGCTTTCCGGATCACCCAAATCGCCGAAATGGCGCGCGCCCGCAGGGCAGGTGCGCACACAGACGGGCTGGCGATCTTCTTCGGGCAGGTTTTCATTGTAGATCCGGTCAACGCAAAGGGTGCATTTCTTCATGACACCTTCTGCCACGTCCATCTCGCGCGCGCCGTAGGGGCAGGCCCATGCGCACAGGCCGCAGCCGATGCAGTCGCTTTCGTTGACCAGCACGATCCCGTCTTCGACCCGCTTGTAGCTGGCCCCCGTCGGACAGACCGTCACGCAAGGGGCGTCTTCGCAGTGCAGGCAGGATTTCGGGAAATGGATCAGCTGCGCTGTTCCGTTTTCGGGCTGTACTTCATATGAATGCACCCGGTTCAGAAACGTCCCGGATGCCGCGCCTGAATAGGCATTCTGGTCCGACAGCGGCGCGCCATAGTTTTCGGTGTTCCAGCCCTTGCAGCTGATCACGCAGGCATGACAGCCAACGCAGGTGTCAAGATCGATGACAAGCCCGAGCTTCTTGGCAGAGGGTGGCGGTAAAGTGGTCATGCGATGGCCCCTTTGGTCAGTGCGGATGCCTCCGGCGGGAGTATTTCAGGCAAGATGATAGAGACGGGTTGCTCTTTTTCAGCATCCCATGTGGCGACGAAATAGACAAAGCTTCCCAAGGTCAGCAGCAGGAAACACGCAATCAGGAGGAGGATTTGCGTATTGCTCATGTGCCGACCTTCCAAACGAGGGTCTCCGGCCCCTGCGGCACCGGCGATTTGAGTGGCGGCATGGCCGGTTTTGCCTCGTTGGTTTCGCGGGTCTTTTCGATCTTGACCCGCAGGTCAAACCACGCCGCCTGACCCGTGATCGGATCGGAATTGGCCCAGCGCAGCCCGTCGCCCTTTGGCGGCAGCAATTCGTGGATCAGATGGTTGAGCAGGAACCCCTTGTTCGCCTCGCTCGCGTCCGTATCCAGTGCCCAGGCCCCCTTGCGCTTGCCGATGGCGTTCCAGGTCCAGATCGTATGCGCGTTCAGGGACGCCTGATGCGCCACGGGCACGACGATTGACCCGTGCGCGGACGTGACCTTGGCCCAGTCGCCTTCGGCGAACCCGTGCTGTTCCCAGATCGCTGTCGGCAGATAAAGTGGGTTATGGCCGTGGATCTGGCGCAACCAGGCGTTTTGCGTCCCCCAGGAATGATACATCGCCATCGGCCGTTGGGTCAGGGCGTGGATCGGGTATTCATCGGGATCCACGCTGGAGTCCTCGAACGGCGCATACCAGATCGGCAGCGGGTCCATCGTCGCCTTGATCTGGTCGCGCAGATGCTCCGGTGGCTGGCGTGTGCCGATCCCTTCGGCCGCGGCCTGAAATTTGCGCAAGGGTTCGCAATAGATCTGGAAGATATAGGGCTGGACCACATCGTAGAAACCCAACTTGACCGCCCAATCCTGATAGGCCGCATTGAAGGGTTTGTAGTAAGAACATTCAGCCGGCACATGTTCCATCCAGAACCCGCCATTGCTGATGTAGTTGTCCAGCTGCGCCTCGTTCACGTCACCGCGCCCGCCCTGCATCTTGCCGTTTTCGCCAAGGCGAAAGCCAGCCAAGGGCCCAATGCCGGGACGGCGGATATGGTGCGTGATGTAGTCGGCATAATCGGCGTATTTCTGACTGCCGTCTTCATTGACAAAGCCGGGCAATCCAAGGCGCGCGCCAAGCTCGCACAGCACGGACTGAAAGCCGCGCACGTCACGATCGGGTTCCACGACAGGCCAGCGGATCGCATCTGCAACGGCATCCGCCTCGCAGATCGGGCGATCCAGCAGGGAAATGCAGTCATGGCGTTCAAGGTAGGTGGTATCCGGCAGGATCAGATCGGCATAGGCGATCATTTCCGACGAATAGGCATCCGAATAGATGATGCGAGGGATGACATATTCGCCGTCTTCGTCCTTGTCCGTCAGCATCTTCATGACACCGCCGGTGTTCATCGACGAATTCCAGGACATGTTCGCCATATACATGAACAGCGTGTCGATCTTGTACGGCGTGCCGGCATGGGCGTTCGAAATGACCATGTGCATCAGCCCGTGGGCCGACATCGGGTTTTCCCATGAATAAGCCTTGTCGATCCGCTTTGGCTGGTCGTTCTCGTCCAGCAGCAGGTCTTCGGGGCCGTGGACATAACCCAGATGCGGGCCATCCAGCGCCTGACCCGGGGTGACTTTGCCGTGCGGCTTGGGATGGGCGGTCGCAGGCTTGGGGTAGGGCGGCTTGAACCGCATCCCGCCGGGGGTTTCAACACTGCCAAGGATAATCTGGAGGACATGCAGCGCGCGGCAGGTCTGGAAGCCGTTGGAATGGGCGGAAATCCCGCGCATCGCATGGAAACTGACAGGGCGGCCAATCATCCGGTCATGGTGCTTGCCACGGAAATCTGTCCATGGCTGGTCCACGGTGATCGCCTCGTCAAAGGCCACGCGGGCCAGTTCGGCCGCCATCTGCCTGATGCGTGCAGGCGTCAGACCACAGCGGTCCGCGACAGCTTCGGGGGCGTAGTCATCCGACATGTATTTTTCGGCCATCAGGTGGAATGCGGGGCGATGGGTGATTCCCTTGGCGCGATGGGTTTTGGACAGATCGGGCTCGACGCCCACACCGTTCCAAGGGGCCAATTTCCCTGTGGCACGGTCAATAACCAGGGGTTGCCCCTGATCGTCGCGCAGGAACTGCCCGCGTTGGTCGCTTTTCGGATCTTCGTTGATCAACACAGACGCATTGGTGAACCGCGCAAGATAGTCGAGGTCGATCTTGCCCGCCTTCATCAGGCAATGGATCATCGACAGGATGAACAGACCGTCCGTGCCGGGCGTGATCCCGACCCAATCATCCGCAACCGCGTTGTAACCGGTGCGGATCGGGTTCACTCCGACAATTTTGGCACCGCGCGCCTTGGCCCGGCCGATGCCCATCTTGATGGGATTGCTGTCGTGGTCTTCGGCGACACCAAAGATCATGACCATCTTGGTTCTGTCCCAGTCAGGCTGGCCAAATTCCCAGAACGCGCCGCCCATCGTATAGATACCGGCAGCGGCCATATTCACCGAACAAAAACCGCCATGCGCGGCATAATTCGGCGTGCCGAAACCTTGCGCCCAAAGTGAAGTAAAAGACTGCGATTGGTCACGACCGGTAAAGAACGCCAGCTTTTCTGGGGCGTTTGCACGGATGGGCGCAAGCCATTCTGTGGCAAGGGTCAGCGCCTCTTCCCAGGAAATCTCCTCGTATTCGCCTGATCCACGCTCGCCCACGCGCTTGAGCGGGGCACGCAGACGCGATGGGGCGTTGTGCTGCATGATTCCGGCCGACCCTTTGGCGCAAAGCACACCCTTGTTGACCGGATGGTCCTTGTTGCCTTCGATATAGGCAACCTTGCCATCCTTCATGTGCACGTTGATCCCGCAGCGGCAGGCACACATGTAACAGGTCGTCTTGCGGACTTCGTCGCTGACACGCGGGCTCAGGTCGATGGCCGGTTGATCAAGTGACATGTGTAAACCTTTCAAGCAAGCTGCGTGCGGACCAGGCCAAGACCGGCAAGCCCGACAAGCAGCGAAAGACAGAAGGGGCGATAATACGGGGCAAACCGCTCTGTGAAAAGCAGCTGGCCCAGAAAGACGCCAATCATCGTGGGAACAGCAAAGACAAGGCCACGGCTGACACCGGACCAATCCATCACGCCGAAAGCAAGCTGGATGAAAAAGGACACCAGCGCCCCAAGAAACAGGAACAGAACCAGCGAGCCGCGCATCTGCTTTGCAGGCGCGTCAGAGGCCAGCACATAGAACGCCACGACCATACCGCCGACATGGGCAAGACCGGACACAATCCCGGCGACAATACCGGTGCTATAAAGCCCGGCACGGGTGGCAAGAAAGGGCAGGCGCACTTTTGCGAGCTGGCTCGCGGCGAGGATCAGGATCACGACAAGCGCGACCACCTTGGATGTCGCCACATCGATCGATGTGGTCAGCCACAGCCCAAGCGGCCAGCCAAGTGCCGAACCAAAGACCAAACCGAACGCCGTGCCGCGATCCGCTTCGGCCCAACCGCCCTTCAGCATCATCAGCGACGCGGACATTTCCAACCACCACAGCATAGGCAGCAATTCGACAGGTGGCAGGATCGTGACAGCAGTGGCCATGACAAGTGCCGACAGGGCGAAGCCCGAAAAACCGCGCACCATGCCGGCCGCGATCACGATTCCGGTCACGATCCAGAACTCTTGGGCGCTTAGCGCTGTAAGATCATAGGCTGCGTTCATGCGTTCATCAGGGCCAATGCGTCACGGGCGATCTGCTTTTCCTCATCCGCCTCGATGATATGCACCGGCACCGTGCCCAAAAAGGCAAGCAATTCCATGATGCGGTCCCGCACGGGTGCCGCGTTCTCACCGATCCCGCCGGTAAAGGCGACCGCGTCAAGACCGCCCATTGCAACCACGGCAGACCCGGCATGGCGGGCGGCCCAATAGCAGAAATGCTCGACAGCAAACTGCGCGGCGGCGTCGTCGCGTTGCAAAAGCGTCTTCATGTTGTTGTCGCCGGCAAGGGCTTGAAGCCCACTGACCTTGTTCAGCATACGGTCCGTTTCTTCCTCGCCCAGCGACTGGGACATGCGCAAGACAGCGGCACCGTCGATGTCGCCGGACCGCGTACCCATCGTCAGGCCGGACAGCGGCGAATAGCCCATAGATGTTGCAATGGATTTGCCATCCTTGATTGCGCACAGCGATGCGCCGTTGCCCAGATGGAAGGCCAGCAGATGCTCTGGCAGATCATCACCGAAATCGGCAACCATATTGGCATAGGACAAACCGTGGAACCCATAGCGTCGGATACCCGCGTCATGCTGCGTCTGTGGAATGGCATAGCGGATCGCGACGTCCGGGTTTGTTGCGTGAAAAGCGGTTCCAAAGGAACAGTACTGCGGCAGTTCAGGCGCAACCTTCTGCAGCGCCATCAGCCCCGCAAGATTGTTCGGATTATGCAGCGGAGCGAGGGGGATCACACTTTCAATTGCGCGGATCACTTCCGGCGTCACCTTTGCAGGACGGGTCAGAATGGTGCCGCCATGCACAACACGGTGGGCGGCAGCTGACAGGGTGTCGATACCGAACCCGGCCTCTGTCAGCGCATCCAGCATCAGCGAAAGAGCGTCGGCATGGGTCAATGCGGTGACCTGCGTGACCGATTTGCGCAGCTTCAGCTCGCCATCCGTGCCGATATTGGTGACAGCACCTGTAATCAGCGACGTCAGGTTTTCGTCAAACACCTCGATCTTGAGAGAGGAAGAACCGGCATTCAGGACAAGGATCATTTTGGCAAACCGCATTGAATGGCGGCCAAAGCGACAGACGCCATACGCGCCGCCGCCGGATCAGCACGAGAGGTTAGCAGGATCGGCACTTTCGCGCCGGTGACAATCCCCGCAGCGCACCCGCCCTTGAGATAGACGAACGCCTTGAACAATGCGTTGCCCGACACGATGTCCGGCACGATGATCGCATCGGCTTGGCCGGCGACAGGATCGTCCGTCAGCTTCTTCGTGGCGACGGCCTTGGGGGACAGGATCAAATCGAACGCCAGCGGGCCGGATACATCCGCATTCGGAACGTTGTCCTTGGCCCACTCCGCCAGTTCACGCGCCTCGCCAGAAGAGGGAACCGCAGGAATCACGCTCTCCGTGGCGGACAGAATCGCGATCTTCGGGCGGGATGTGCCAAGGCGATCCAGCAGGGCGACGCATTCGCGGATACAATCCTGACGGGTCTCGATATTGGGGGCGACGTTGACAGCAGCGTCCGAAATCAGGATGGGACGGCCCCCGTCGGGGTGGGAAATATGAAAGATATGGACAAAGCGGCGACCGGAGCGCAGGCCGTTATTGCGATTGACCGCAGATTTCATAAAGACGTCGGTATGAAGCTGGCCCTTCATCAAAACATCGGCCTCACCCTGACCACACAGGGCGGCAGCCTTCATCCCGGCCTCTTCTTCGCCCGTGGTGTCGTGCAGATCATAGGCGGAAATGTCCCAGTCCAGTTTCGCAGCCTCGGCCTTGATCTGGTCGGCCTCACCGATGAAAACGGGAATCATCAGATCGGCCTCGGTGGCTTCCTTGGCGGCCTTCATCGGCAGCGGTGCGTTGGCGCGCGCAATCGCCACGCGGGGTGACCCGAAATCCTGGCCCATCTTGATGATATTGGCCGGGGCAACGGCAGTGTCCTCGGAAATGAATGGGGATGGGGTCATGTCAGTCTTTCAGGTCAAAGTGCGGATCAGGCCAAGAACGGCCAAGACCAACAGTAGCGAAATGGCGAAGGTGCGAAACCCCTCCGGACTGGCTGCGCCGAAACGCCGCCCACCCAGCCAGACACCAAGGCCCAGCAGCGGAAAGGCAAGGGCAGCGCCAAGCGCCGTATCCCATGTGACCAGCCCGCCGGCCCACATCAGTGGCATGGTGATCAGATCCAGCCCGGTCAGATAAACGATCATCGTTGCGCGAAAGCGTGCGGGGGCAATGGGTTGCGCCGTCATTGTGGCAGCGACCGGAAGACCCCCGACACCTGCCGCATTGCACAAACCCGAGGCCATCCCGATCGCGATATTGCCCGGCGTGCGGATCAATCGCGTCAACGTCCAGCCCGACAGCAGAACCAGCGACATGACCAGCACGATGATGGACACGGTCAGACGGACCTGCGTCTCTCCCAATGACAGGATGATGCTGACCGAAATCGGCAGAACCAGCGCGGCACCGCCCAGCAGCGCAAAGACCCGGTGCCAGTCGATATGGCCGCGAATGCCGCGGGCCTGAAAGACTGTCATGAGCATTTCGCATGCAAATACCACCGGGATCAGGGGTAATGGATTGGTGAAAAGGGCGGCGGCGGCAATGAAAATCGCACTAAAGCCAAAGCCCGAATAGCCCCGGACGTAAGCCGCCCCCACCAGAATGGCAGCGAGGGCGGCAAGCGTTCCGGGGCCAAGATCGAATGGCAAACCTTACTCGGCCGCCATATCAGCGGCACTGATACCCGCGACCCGCACCGGCTTTTTCATCGCGTCGCGACGGAACGGTTCGCCCAGTTCCTGATTAAGCAGGACTTCAATCAGTGTCGTGGTGTTGCTATCCATCTGCTCCTTGATTGCGGTGCTCAGCGCATCGGTCAGTTCTTCCATCGTCTTGACCTGAACGCCCTTCAGGCCACAGGCCTGTGCGATACCGGCATAATTCACCTGCGTATCCAGTTCGGTGCCGACAAAGTTATCGTCAAACCATAGGGTCGAATTCCGCTTTTCAGCGCCCCACTGATAGTTGCGGAACACGATCTGCGTGATGCCGGGCCAGTCGCCACGACCGATCGCCGTCAGCTCGTTCACCGCGATTCCGAATGCACCGTCACCGGCAAACCCGACAACCGGCACATCTGGCTGACCGATCTTCGCACCAACGATGGACGGCAGACCGTAACCGCAAGGGCCGAACAGACCGGGGGCCAGATACTTGCGACCTTCGTCAAAGTCGGGATAGGCGTTGCCGATGGCACAGTTGTTGCCGATGTCAGAAGAGATGATCGCCTCACGCGGAAGTGCGGCCTGAATGGCACGCCACGCCATGCGCGGGGACATCCAGTCGGGCTTGTCGGCGCGTGCACGCTGGTTCCAGGTGGTGCCCGGATCATCATCCTCGTGATCCATGGACGACAGTTCCTGCTTCCACTTGGACTTGGTGTTCGCGATCAGCGCCTTGCGGTCATCACGGCCCGCATCACCCGCGCTGTCGGACAGTTGCGCCGTGATCCCCTTGGCCACTTTCGCAGCGTCGCCGACGATGCCGACAGTGACTTTCTTGGTCAGACCGATGCGGTCGGGGTTGATGTCGACCTGGATGACTTTCGCGTCTGCGGGCCAGTAATCGATGCCGTATCCGGGCAAGGTTGAAAAAGGGTTCAGACGTGTACCAAGCGCCAACACGACGTCGGCCTTCGAAATCAGCTCCATTCCCGCCTTGGATCCGTTGTAACCCAACGGTCCGGCAAACAGCGGATGCGAACCGGGGAATGCATCGTTGTGCTGATAGCCGACGCAAACGGGCGCATCCAGCGCCTCGGCCAACGCCTTGGATGCCGCGATTCCGCCTTCGGACAGGACAACGCCCGCGCCGTTCAGGATGACGGGGAACTTGGCGTTTGACAGCAATTCGGCTGCTTTTGTGACGGATGCCTCACCGCCGGGCGACACTTCGAAATTGATCGGATCGGGGATTTCAACGTCGATAACTTGGGTCCAGAAATCACGCGGAATGTTGATCTGCGCAGGGCCGGACAGACGGTGGGCCTTGGAAATGACGCGGGCCAGCACTTCGCAGACACGGGACGGGTCGCGGACCTCTTCCTGATATGCGACCATGTCTTCGAACAGTTTCATCTGTTCGACTTCCTGGAAGCCACCCTGACCGATGGTCTTGTTCGCGGCCTGCGGTGTGACCAGCAAAAGCGGTGTGTGATTCCAATAGGCCGTCTTCACGGCGGTGACGAAATTGGTGATGCCCGGACCGTTCTGCGCGATCATCATCGACATTTCGCCCGTCGCGCGGGTGTAGCCGTCGGCCATGAAACCGGCAGAGCCTTCATGGGCGCAATCCCAGAACTTGATTCCGGCTGTGGGGAAGATGTCGGAAATCGGCATCATGGCAGAGCCGATGATCCCGAACGCATGACGGATGCCATGGCGTTGCAAGGTTTTGACGAATGCTTCTTCGGTCGTCATTTTCATGGGTTGGGTCCTTCCCCTCATAGGATACGTGCGCGGCGCGATTGCCCTGAAATCATTGGCTGCACATTAAGGTCATTGAGCCGTTTTGCGATAGGGCCAGTTGATGTCGTCAGTTAATGCCAGGGCTTTCAAAAATGAGACTCAAGGTCTCAACTTTACTTGTCACTTGGTTTAGCACAGGTGCGCTGAAATACAATGATTCTGCATGCGGTTTCGAAATCACATCATCTCGCGCATGGCCTGACCAATCAGGGCGACACCTTCGGTGATCCGCTTGGGTCCAATCGACGAATAGGCCAGTCGGAAATAATTCTGCGGCGGGCTGTCCCCGGCGAAAAAAGGCGCGCCCGGTTCGATCAGAACGCCCTTGTCACGCAAGTGCTGGGCGAGCAGGGTTGTATTGATCTGCGCCGGTGCGCGCAGCCAGACCGACGAACCGCCATATGCGCCTTCGCCCGCAACCGTAATACCTTCCGCCGCAAGGGCTGCATCAATCACTTGCCGCCGGTCGTGATAGGCCTTGCTGGTGCGCCGCACCAACGCATCGTAGTGGCCAAGCGACAGAAAATAGGCGACCGTGCGCTGGATATGCCCCGGCGCATGACGCAGCACAGACGCCCTCAGCGCGCGGGCCTCGTGGATAAACGGGGCAGGGCCGACCAGATACCCAAGACGCAACCCCGGAAACAGTGATTTCGAAAACGATCCGACATAGATGACCCGCCCGGTATCATCGAGCGATTTCAACGATGGCGACGGGGCTCCCAGAAACGCCATTTCGAATTCATAATCATCCTCGACCACCAGAAAATCATCCCGCTCCGCCCGTTCCAGCAATGCCTTGCGGCGGGCAACAGGCATCGTGGCTGACGTCGGACACTGATGGCTCGGGGTGGTAAAGACCACGTCGGTATCGCGGGGCAGCAAGTCGGGCGGCAACCCGTTGGAATCGACCGGAATATGGCTCAACTGGCAGCGCGCTTGGGTCAGGATCGACCGCAACGCCGGATAGCACGGGTCTTCTGTCGCAGCACGACGGCGTTGCGTCAGCAAAATCTGCGCCGTGATCCAAAGGGCATTCTGCGCGCCCATCGTCACAAGGATCTCGTCAGGCGACGCAAGAATACCGCGCCGTGGTAAAGTCTGACGCGCGATGAATTCGATCAACTGTGGATCGTCACCGTCGAAATAATCAGCCGTCAGCGCCGCGAAATCCCGCTTGCCAAGGGCTTGCAAGGCGCAAAGGCGCCAGTTCGCCGTATCAAACAGGGTGGGATCAGCTTGACCGTAAATAAACGGATACTTGTACTGCGCCCAGTCGCTCGGCTTTTGCATGCCCAGCCCGTCACTGTAGCGATGACCTAGCGCGCGGTTCCAGTCGACGGTCGTGGTCCGTGCGCGTTGGGCGGTAAAGGCCGGCGGCTCCGGCGCATTGTCGGACACGAAATAACCCGACCGCCCGCGCGAGGTCAGATAGTCGTCGGCCACCAATTCGGTGTAAGCCAGCGTGACGGTGATGCGGCTGACACCCAGATGCTCGGCCATCTTGCGCGAAGACGGAAGGCGTTCACCCGACCGAAAGCGCCCGGCCAAAATCCCCTGCGCCACCATCTGCTGAATCCGCGCCTGCAATGTGCCTTCGGTGGATGGATCAAGAAAGAAGGTTTCAAGCGATATCGACATCATGTGGCCTTATGGTGGTGACAGATTGGCCTTATCGCAAACCTTTGGCAACCCGTCCGATTGTCCCCAAATCTCCCCCAATCAGCCCCAGCATTGCCGCTTTTCGCAGCTAAACCGGAACAATCCGGCAGCGCAGAAAGACAGGCTGATGGCAACGCATATCTACTATGACGGCGAATGTCCGTTCTGCACCCGCTACGTGAAAATGTTGCGGCTACGCGAGTCGTTGGGCGAAATCGCCCTCGTGGATTTGCGCACCCATGCCGAAAAACGGGCCGAACTGGAACGCGAAGGGTTTGACGTCGATCAGGGGATGGTTGTCGAAACCGAAGGCCGCCGTGTCGGCGGGGCAGATGCCACGAACGCGCTGGCGCTGATGTCCACGCCATCCAACCTGTTCAACCGGCTGAACCAGATGATCTTTGCCCAGCCGTTGCTTTCGGCGACGGTGTATCCGGTGCTGCGCTCTGGCCGCTGGCTGACGCTGTTCCTGATGGGGCGCGATGCGATCAATGCCGAAGAAACGTCGCAGCGCCAAATTCTGTTCAGCTTTTTCTTCGGTCTGTTTTCGCTGTTCCACGTCTTCAACTATGCCTTCGCCTATGACCGCTATCCGCCAGCGATGGACCTGATTGCGGTCTTCGCGGCGGCGCTGTTCCTGCTGTGGCGGCCCGGATCATCGCGGGCGCTGTTCCTGTTGATGCTGGCAAGCACGATCAGCACCATCGCGCAGGCCCCGGCGCAGTCCAATCACACAATGCTGCGCACCGTGGTGATCGTCGGCTATTGGCTGTCGTTTTTCTGGGCATTCATCCGCAGCCAGCCCATCGCGAACGTGTTCGAAAACTTCATCCTCGCCGGGCGCGGATCACTGCTGGTGATGTATGTCTTCGGCATCTTCCACAAGATCAACACCGATTTCATGGACCCCACGATGAGCTGTGCGGTCTATCTCTGGCAGGACATGCCGGCCCCGTTCAGCATGATGGGTGGATCGTTCATCGACTATTCCGCGATCTATGGCACGTATGTGGTCGAAGGCGCGATCATGCTCGGCTTGCTCTACCGGCCCACGCGTTACATCGGGCTGGTGTTTGGGATTTTCTTCCACCTGTTCCTCGGGCTGTCCGACTATGCCGCCTATATCGCCTTCACGACGCTTTCGATTTCCATGCACGTTCTCTGGCTCGACCGCGAAGCGACGGACCGGATCGGCGCATCGCCTGAAATGGCGTTCATCAGGACGCGTATCCAGCAGCCGCTTTATATCGCCGCCTTCCTGACGTTCCTTGTCGGTGGGGCGATGGCGATGAAGGGGCACGACTTCAGCCTGTCCAACCTTTATCTGCTGCCATTTGTCCTGCCACTTTGCTTTCTGATCCTGAAATACGGGAAAGAAGGTGTCGGCGTCACAAAGGAAAAATTCAGCACGGCCGCATGGGTCTGCGGGATCGCCGCTGCCGGTCTCTATTTTGCGAACGGGGCCGCCCCTTATTTTGGCCTGAAAACAGCCCAGTCGATCAACATGTTCGCGAACTTGCGGCTGGAAGGTGGGGTCAGCAATCATGCCGTCTTTGGCAATGCGCCGGGGCCATTCACATACCTCAACGACGTCGCCGAAATCACCGAGGCAGACGACAGCTATTTCCTCAACGACTACAAGCGGCGCGGATTTGCCATCGTCTACTATGACCTGATCGCCCATCTTGCCGACAATCCCGACGTGGCGGTCAGCTACACGATGAACGGGCAGTCTTTCACCAACATCAGCGCGGCTGACGTGCAGGGCGACATCGATGCAATGGTCCACCACCCCTTCATCCGCAAATGGTTCCATTTCCAGCCCGTCCAGTTGGAGCGGCCAGAGCCGTGTACGTTATAGATGCAAGCCGCTGCCAGCAGTCATGTCCGACGATAAAGACAGTGGGCAAGGCTTCGCGGATGTCGGTTGTGCGGACGAAGTTGCCATTGACGCTTCGCCGACAGGAAATGAAAAACGGTCATATCGGTCCTCGACCCGCTGAGATCCAGTGAACCAACCCAGCCGAATGATGCAGGTACGCAAGCACAATTAACGTAACTAGCCGACCTGAAGATCCTGATTTTCCCAGAATGGGGCTCTTAGATCCTTTTTCAGGACTTTCCCCGCACCCGATAGAGGCAATGGTTCGGATCGAAATTCAATGGAGCTTGGGCACTTGTAGTGGGCAATCATATCCCGGCAATGGTCGATCACTTGGTGCTCTTTTAGTTCGACACCCTGATCTGGGACAATAATCGCATGTACCGTTTCGCCCCACTTTTCACTTGGAATACCGATCACAGCGACTTCCGCGATCCCTTCAAGTTTGGACAACGCGTTCTCTACTTCTGTTGAATAGATATTTTCTCCGCCGGAGATAATCATGTCTTTCAACCGGTCAGCGATGAAAACGAATCCCTCATCATCCATCCATGCGGCATCACCAGTGCGCACCCAGCCGTTGACCAAAGCCTTCCTTGTTTCCTCTGGGCGCTTCCAATACCCCAGCATTGTGTTGCCACCCCGAGCCCAGACCTCGCCGACTTCTCCACGTGGGACTTCGGTGCCGTCTTCAGTCGCGATTTTCACTTCGTTGCATATGGCAGCCTGCCCGGCGGAACGTATGCGTCCATTGTTGCTGCCTTCGAAATTGTGCCATTCTGGACCGCACAAAGTGGCAATGGGCGAAAGTTCAGATTGGCCGTAGGCTTGTGTCCATTCAACATTTGGCAGCAGTTCTAACGCCTTGCGTATCACACCTTCCGGCATTGGGGATGCACCATAAGCAATGTTTCGAAGTGAGCTAAACTTGGTATTGTCAAAGCTTGGGTCATCCAGAATCATTCTCACCATTGTAGGGACTAGCAATATGTCTGTGACGCTGAAGTCATGAATGGCATGACTGGTCTCCGCAGGTGTGAACCTCGGAATGAAAGCGTGTGTTCCTCCGCAGACAGCGATACCCATGGAATAGGCACCATCGGCAATATGGAACATTGGCGCGGCATGTAGGTAGATGGCATCAGGACCAAGATTCCGTTTTGCCACCAACGCGGTTCCGCTGGCCCACAACCCACGATGTGGCAACATGACCCCTTTGGGAAACCCTGTCGTCCCACCCGTGTAGAAAATACCCGCCAAATCTTCGCCACCTGCGCCCGCGTCATCAATAGGCTCGTTCGTGGCAATCAGTTTTTCATAGTTCTCAAACCCATTCGGAGTGCTGGACTCTCCAAGATGAACTTTTGTTTTCACTCCCGGTGTGTCCTTAAGAATATCCTCTGCCATCGCTAGGAACTGATCATCGATGAACAACGTTTCTGCGCCGGAATCGTTCAGTGAATGCGCGTTTTCCAAAGCCGACCAGCGAAGATTCATTGGAACGGCAACCGCACCAATCCACCAGCACCCAAAATAATATTCAAAATAACGATCTGAATTTAGAGCTAGGATAGCGACCCTGTCTCCCTTGCAGACACCAAGAGAAGTCAGACCTGCGCCAAGTCGGGCAACGCGCTCAACAAACTCATTCCAGGTTCTTTTTCGGTCGCCTTGGATGGTGGCAATGCCTAAAGGTTTGTTTCGCGCGTTGCTGCGTATTGTCTGCGTAAGGTACATTTTTTTCCCCTTAATGCTGTTGCCCCGGATCCTAGTCATCAGCCCTTCTTGTCTCAGAATTTCGTCAGGGTACCACGTCCGGCTCAGTTGAGAGAAGAATTTAGAGCTACTTCGGCACGGGAGGATATCATGGCGTTTCAACAGGTAACTTCGGGCTCATTGCTGCCGTTCCGTTTCCTTTCCATATTGATGCACTATTGATCTATATACTGTGTTCGTCCTAGTCTGACGCACCGCACATCCCGTGCGGCATGTTCTCAGGGCGGGGCGGAATTCCCCACCGGCGGTAATGGCCTTGGCCTCAGCCCGCGAGCGCCTTGGCTTTGGCCAAGGGTCAGCAGATCTGGTGCGACTCCAGAGCCGACGGTCATAGTCCGGATGAAAGAGAATGCAGTGCACGCCCGGTGCACGCGCTGTGCACGCAAGTCATAGGGCGGTTCGGGCTGTCCTGTTTTGCCTCTGAGGTCACGCAAAACGAAAGGACAAGTGCTGTGACTTCGATAGATCTGAAACGAAACGGGGCGGTCGCCGGACCGCTTCTGATGATAGCGGCAGGGGCCTTGTTTGCAGGGGCCAACACTGCCGTACAAGCGGCTGGTATGACATTCGGCATGGCACCGGCGACGACCGCATTCTGGCAATACGCCGTCGCGCTTGCCCTTGCAGCCCCCATGCTTGGCTGGTCAAGCTGGCGAACACGGCAACCGGGCTGGCACATCCTGCGGGTCGGATTCGCCGTGATCGGCGTACAGATGTGGGTCGCGGGGCTGGCGGTTGTGCCGATCTGGCAGGCCATCGCCTTGATCCTCTCATCGCCCTTGTTTGTCACGCTGGGCGCGGCGTTTTTTTTGGGTGAATGCCTGACCTGGCAACGTGCCGGCGCGGTATTTGCGGGGGCCGCTGGCGGGGTCATTATTCTGGCACCGTGGACGGATTCATTTAGCTTGAACGCCCTGTTGCCGGTCGGCGCGGCGGCGTTCTGGGCCGCTTCGTCCCTTGTGACGAAACACCTTGCAGAACGCGACAGCGCTGCGACACTGACACTGTATTTGCTGGTGATGCTCGTGCCGCTGAATGCAGGTTTCGCGGCAGGTGCAGGGTTCGCAATCAGCGGACAGGCGGTCTGGGTCGTCACACTGGCTGGCCTTCTGACAGCGTTGGCACAATACGCGCTGGCAGGCGCCTACAGACTGACGGATGCTGCATACCTGCAACCGTTCGATCACGTGAAATTGCCGCTGAACGTTCTGGCCGGTATCGTCGTTTTCGGCTTCGCGCCGCCGGGCCTGATGTGGCTGGGCGCTTCGATCATCTTCGCAGCCTGCGCGTGGATCTGGCAAGACGAAACGTAAAAACCCGGCCGCGACGGGCCGGGTGCAACAAGACACAAGAGGTCCCGGGTCAGGCCCGGGACCGGATTATCCCAGAACGCGTGTGATCGCCTGATCGACGGCGTCAGTGATGTGGTCCAGATCATCCTTCGTCGCGATCAGGGCAGGGGCGAACAACAGCGTGTTGTTGAACCCCGGCAGCGACCGGTTCGTGGCACCAATGATCACGCCTTGCTTCATGCAATCACCAACAATCGCGGCGACCGTCTTTTCATCGACCGGTTCCTTACTGTCGCGATCCATCACAAGTTCCGCACCGGCAAACAGACCCTTGCCGCGCACGTCACCGATCCAGCGATGCTTTTCCATCAGCGCATGGAGGTTCGCTTTCAAATGCTCGCCCATCGTTGTGGAGTTTTCGAGCAAGCCTTCTTCCTGAATGATGTGCATGTTCTCGATCGCCGCAGCCGGACCGGCAGTGCACCCTCCGAATGTCGAGATATCGCGAAAATAGCCAAGCTTGTCAGTATCGTCCTTGAACTGTTCGAACACGGCATTTGTCGTCACGCAGCAGGAAATCGCGGCATAGCCAGAGGCTACACCCTTTGCCATGGTCACGATATCCGGCTGCACACCGAATTGCTGATAGCCAAACCAGGTGCCTGTGCGACCCAGCCCGCAAACGACCTCGTCGATATGCAGCAGGATGTTGTATTTCTTGCAAAGCGCCTGCACGCCGTCCCAATAGCCGACCGGCGGGGTGATGATGCCGCCGCCAGCCGTGATCGGCTCAAGGCAAAGCGAGCCGATGGTATCGGCCCCTTCGCGCAGGATGACGTCTTCGATGGCTTTCAAAGACGCAGCTGTATAGGCCTCGCCGTTCGATCCGTCCTGGCTGCGGTATTCCAGACAATGCGGTACCGAAACGAAACCCGGCGTGTAGGGGCCGTATTGCGCATTCCGTTCTTCCTGACCGCCAGCGGACAGACAGGTGATCGTGGTACCGTGGTAATCGCGCTCACGATAAAGGATCTTGGACTTCTTGCCGCCATGATGCTTGTGGCTGATCTGGCGCACCATCTTGAAGCCCTTTTCGTTGGCTTCAGAGCCGGAGTTCGCGAAATAGACGCGATCCAGTCCCGGCATCTTGTCGATCAGCATCTGCGAGAACGTGGCCCCCGGAATGGTGCCGGCGGTTCCGCCGAAAAAGCACATCTTGGTCAGCTGGTCACCAACAGCGCGGGCAATCCGCTCGCGGCCATAGCCGACGTTCACGGTCCATACACCGCCGGACACGGAATCGATATGTTCCTTGCCCTTGATGTCCCAGACCTTCAGGCCTTTGCCTTCAACGATGATGCGCGGGTCAACGCCGTGATCGTGCGGCTTGTGTTGCAGCAGATGGTGCCACACATGGGCGCGGTCGGCTTCAACGATGCCTTCTGGATCATTTGTCAGTGCATGCAGGTCCATGGAATATTCCTACGATTTGAGTGGGGACAACGGCCAGTCGCCGAATCCGTTGGCAGCACCGTATCACATGCGCCTATTTTGCCTGCGAATTGTTTGTTTCCAATAGGGCCAGAACGGTTGGATGCGTAAGGCCAGATTGATGCGGCAGTTGGCCGAAAGAGCCCAAACTTGGCCGGTAAGTGATTGAGATCGCGAGATTTGTTTCCCGATAAGGTGAAACGGCCCTGATCCACCGGTCGTCAGGGGGCGGTGCAAGATAGATTGACGCAGGGTGCATTTTTGCTTCGATTTGGCCTCGCAACGCAGGGCCGGACCATCGGTTCAGACCCTGTGAAAGAAAAGTTAGGCGCAACGCAACAGGGCTGGCAACCACAATCCTGCTGTGCTTAGCTTGATGACATCGTCGCGGGCCAACCTGCGCAAAAGATCGCCCTGGCAAACCGGGGTTTAACAACGGGAGAACACACGAATGACTATCAAAACAACACTGATGGGTGCGGCTGCTGGCCTTGCGCTGATCGCTGGTGGCACGGCTGCGATGGCAGACGGGCACGAAGAAATCACTGTCGCATACTTCCTCGAATGGCCGATGCCATTCCAGTTCGCAAAAGTGCAGGGCATGTACGAAGAAGCGATGGGCACAAAGATCAATTGGGTCAGCTTTGACACAGGGACAGCCATGTCCGCTGCAATGGCATCCGGTGACGTTCAAATTTCCGTATCGCAGGGTATCCCACCATTCGTGGTCGCATCCTCTGCCGGTCAGGACATTCAGGTCATCGACGTGGCCGTGTCTTATTCCGAAAATGACAACTGCGTAGTCGCGTCCGGTCTTGAGATCGACAAGGATTCTGCTGGCGAACTGGCTGGCAAGAAAGTTGCCGTCCCACTTGGCACTGCCGCGCACTATGGCTTCCTGCGCCAGATGGACCACTTCGGCGTTGACCTTGCATCCCTGTCCGTCGTTGACATGGCACCTGCGGAAGGTGCGGCTGCATTGGCCCAGGGTCAGGTCGATATGTCCTGTGGCTGGGGTGGTGCGCTGCGCACCATGAAAGAGCACGGCAACGTTCTGCTGACCGGTGCTGAGAAGGAAGAACTGGGTATTCTGGTATTCGACGCCACGACTGCGCCTGCGTCCTACATCGCAGAAAACCCTGAAATGGTTGCGAAATTCCTTGAAGTGACTGCACAGGCCAATGCCATGTGGGCGTCCGGAGAAAACAAGGACGAAATGCTGTCCGTGATCGCGGCTGACGCGGGCATGGACCCGACAGCAACCGAAGAGACAATGGCAACATTCGTCTTCCCAACGGTTGAGCAGCAGCTGTCCCAAGCCTGGCTTGGCGGCAACGCACAGACATTCATGAAAGGCGTCGCCGACGTCTTCGTTGAAAGCGGTTCGATCCCAGCATCGCTGGACAGCTATGAAAGCGCCGTGAATACTGGCCCGCTTTCCACACTGAACTAAGCCAACCTCGGCTGGCGTGCCTTCGGGTGCGCCAGCCGCCATCACGTGTTCTTGTCGCAAGAACGCCGTCCGCCGTAGCTGTGGTGGACGCGTCTTTCCGACAACAACAACAGGGGTTGGATATGTCAGGACTGGCAATTAATCAGCTTTCGATGCGTTTTGATCTGCCGAACGGGTCGTCCGTGCAGGCGCTTCAGGACGTGTCGTTGAGCCTGAAAGCTGGCGAGCTTTTGTCCGTTCTGGGCCCGTCGGGCTGTGGGAAGACAACGCTTTTGAACATCGTAGCCGGGTTTCTGGCACCGACCGCCGGAGAGATCGTGCTGAACGGTCACAAGGTCACCGGCCCGCATCCCGAACGCGGCATGGTTTTTCAGCAGGGTGCCTTGTTCGAATGGATGAACGTGCGCGAAAACGTCGGATTTGGCCCACGCATGAAGGGCATGCCAACACGCGAGAAGGCCGAGATCGTCAATCACCTTCTGGATGTCGTCGGTCTGCAGGATTTCAAGGACAAGGCGGTTTACGAATTGTCCGGCGGTATGCAGCAGCGCGTTGCACTTGCCCGCTGCCTTGCAAACGAACCGGACGTGATCCTGATGGACGAACCGCTTGGCGCGCTTGACGCGCTGACCCGTGAAAAGATGCAGGGCCTTGTCCTGAAGCTTTGGAAAGAAACAGGGAAAACCATCATCTTGATCACACACTCCGTAGAAGAGGCGTTGCTTCTGGGCGAGCGCCTGATCGTCATGGCCCCGCGGCCAGGCCGCATTCACAAGGAATACAATCTGCCCTTTGCTGAAATGGGTGTCGGTCAGGATTTGCGCGAAGTGAAAAAGCACCCGGATTTCAACAAGGTGCGTGAAGAGATCCTGTCGATGATCTGGAACATGGAAGAAGAGATCATGGGCCGCACAGAGGAGACCGCGTAATGGGTGATTTCCTGAGCTCTGTCGTCGGTTTCTTCAGCGGGCTTTGGTCGCAGCTGTTGATCCTTGGTCCGAAACTCTGGGCCGAACTGGTCGAAGTTGTGCGCACGATCGTCTGGGCGATCCCGGCGATTGCGGCCTACGTCGGGCTGATCCTTCTGATGATGATCCTGTGGTCCTTCATCAAACGTGTTCTGACCCCGAAGAAAGACTATGGATCACTGAAGACGGTGACATTCGGAGATGAAAGTGCGGTGACCTCAAACACCGTCGCCTCAATCGTTTCGATTGTGTTGATCTTCGTGCTTTGGGCGTCGTTTACCGGATCGAACTGGCTGCCGCGCTTCTTGCATGTGCCCGCCCCGTATGTCGGAGAAACATCTTTTACCTACACGGCGTCCGATGGTGCCGGACAGACCGATGATGCGACTGTTTCGCTGATCGTGCACCCCTTCGGATCAGAACCAGAAGCCCCAGAGATCACGCCAGGCGACGGCTTTGCAAAGAACGATTTGATCACGCTTGTCGCCGCGCGTTCACAGGTTGTCCGCGTGGATTCAAACGATGACCTCGGGCGTGATGAAAACGTTCAGATCACCGCCATCAATGGCACGCCGATTGAACCGGGCGGCACGGTCAACACGGATTTCGGTCGCGTCGAGATGACGCCCAAAGGCTCGTTAAACGTCTTTGGGGCGGCCGGCTGGCAAATGGAAGCGATCTGGTTGCCGCCGCCCGAAGACGTCTGGGGACAACTGACCGGAATCGCAGAAGACGGTTTCCGCAATACGGTCCTCCTTGAACACCTCGGGTTTTCCCTGTTTCGGGTCGTTATCGGCTTCCTGCTCGGCGCGCTGATCGGTATTCCGTTGGGCTATGCGATGGGCTTGTCCAACTGGTTTCGTGGCTGGTTCGATCCGATCGTTGAATTCATGCGTCCAGTGCCGCCTTTGGCCCTGATCCCGCTGGTCATCATCTGGTTCGGTATTGGTGAGGTTGGCAAGGTAATCTTGCTGTTCCTTGCGGCGCTCTGGATCATGGCGATTGCTGCGCGGTCCGGTGTTTCGGGTGTGCGGATTTCGAAGGTGCACGCTGCGTATTCCCTTGGCGCATCCAAGTGGCAGATCATGCGTCATGTAATCGTGCCCAATTCCTTGCCAGAAGTCTTTACCGGTGCCCGCGTGGCCATGGGCGTATGCTGGGGCACAGTGGTTGCCGCCGAACTTGTCGCTGCGGAAAAAGGGGCCGGCATGATGATCATGGTCGCCTCGAAATTCCAGCAGACGGATATCGTGCTTTTGGGCATCATCCTGATCGGGATCATCGGGTTTGGCATCGACATGCTGATCCGTGGGTTGGAAAGATGGCTGGTTCCATGGAAGGGCAAGGGCTGATCTAAGCTGACAGCATTGCAGTATTTGGCGCGGCCCTTTGGGGGGCCGCGTTTTCTTTTGCGGGAAATACATGCGTTGCGTTTCCAAATCGCTTTCGTTGGAAACGAATGATTTTAGGACATTTTGACTTGCACGCATAACGTGCAAATGCATCCTGACAGGAATGACCAGTCCTGAATTGATTGCCGCACTTGCCGGCGTTGCGCTTGTTTTCTACTTTTTCTGGCCGACGCCAAAATCGAAGCTGAAGCCAAAGCAGAAACGACCAAAGTCGCAGCCGAAGAAACGCTCTGGCCTGCCCCGAAATCCGATCGTTCTGGATGGATCGAACGTCATGTTCTGGGGTGGCGATCCGTCTGCGAAAACGCTCAATCACGTCATCGGACATATCACGCAAAAAGACTTTTCGCCCATCGTCATATTCGATGCGAGCGCCGGTTACAGGCTGTCGGACCGCTTCATGACCGAAGGTGATTTCGCGCGACTGACCAGCCTGCCGGAAAAGCAGATCCTTGTGGTGAACAAGGGTGTCGTCGCGGATGCGGTCATTCTGGATTTTGCCAGTGAACACAATCTTCGCATTGTCACGAACGATCGCTATCGCGATTGGTCGGGGTCCTTTCCCATCGTGCGCGAAAAGGGGCGACTTTTGCGGGGCGATTTCAAGCAAGGCAATGTTCGGCTGAACGGGCTTTGATTTCTTGCGCTCTGCGCCACACGCACCATTTATCTGCTATGCAATTTTGAAACGGAGAGTCTTATGCAATGTCCAGTCGACGGTGATACCCTTGTCATATCAGAACGCAGCGGGATCGAGATTGATTACTGCCCTACGTGTCGTGGAGTATGGCTGGATCGCGGTGAACTCGACAAAATTATCGAACGTGATGCTGCCGCCACTATGCCGCCAGCCCGTGGTGGGCGCGACGCGTACGATGACCGGGGTGAGCGCGGCGGCAAGCGGCGCAAAAAAGGCGGCCTTTTGGGCGAGCTATTCGATTTTCTTGACTAGATCGTCCGGCGTCAACGTATAGGCCTTGCCGAACCCGCCGTTGAGGTGGATCACGCGGGGTTCGAGCCGGAACATCAGGAAATCCGCAAAGTCATAGTACAGTTTTGCCTTGGGAATGGCCGTCAGCCAGCGGTCTTTTAACGCCGCTTTGTCAGCTTGTTCGGCCTTGCACAGCAGTGTCATGCGGGGATGCGTCAGCGGATCCCCTTTTGGCCCCGGTTCGCCAATCAGCAACGAACAGGCAGGATCGGCCTGCAACGCCTTGGTATGTAGCGACAGGGTCGAAATCAGGACCAAAGGGTCCGCCCCGTCCGCAACCGTCGCGATGCGGGCGACATACGGTGTCTTGAGCTTAGGATGGATCACCGCCAACGCGCCATAGCGGGCCTGCGCAAGCAGTGCCTGCGCGAGCGTGCGGGCGTCGTCATCTGTGGGATTGATCGGATCGCGCTTGGTCAAGATGTGACCTCTGCCGGGCATGCGCGGAAGGCTGCGACTGCCGGGGCGGCATCGGCCAAGTCGAATGTAACCGCTGTTTCACCGACGACAGCACGCGAGCGCACATTTGCAGCCAGCCCGTCCAGTACGTTCCCGAACCCCGTATCCCTGACCGTCAAACTGGTTCCGTCTGCGGACAACGTATGTCGATCAGTGCTGAGAACAGATGGGCGCGGGCCTTCAAAGCCAAGCTGGAAGATCGGACCTTCGGGCCACGCCGTATCGCGCGTGATAGTGATCGCGTATTCAGGCAATGCAGGGTCAAAGGTGACGACAACCGCAACGCCGGGCTGGTCGTGGGAGAGCGTGCAGATCGGGATTGGCGTGAATTCCCACGCAGTGGCGGGGGAGGCGAGGAGAAGACTGAGGTAGACGAGGCGCATTAATGGGAACTAGCATATTTCCCCGCCACGGCAATCAGGTGACACGCACCATCAGAACCATTGCGGCAAGTGCACAGGCGATACCGAGATACTCCCGCAGGAACAATTGCTCGTCAAACCGCATCACGCCAAGGACACAAAGCGCCAGAAGGGTGAGCATCGAAAAGATCACGCCGACCTGCGACAGCGTCATGTATTGCATCGCGTAATACCAGAAAACGGCCGAAATCCCGTAGATCAGACCGCCGGCAAGTACGTAACCGGACAGCAGCGGCCTATCTGTGTCGGCGGCAACTTTCAGGACGAAATCCCCGACAAGCACGATCGTGGTCGTCAGGAATGTAAAGAAAAGGCCATAAATCACAGGTGACATCGGACTACTCATCATTCGAAAAATCAATGATCGGCGAATGAAGTGCAGTCTGTCAGTCAGTGCGAGAGTTGGCGAGTATGGAATAGCTTACCCGAAGGTAAAGTGCTGATCCGAGGGATCGGGTCTGCGGACTTCGCTGTGTTGTCGCAGGCGGGTGACTTCGCGCTGCCTCAGCAAGGCTGGTCAGCTACGAAGTCAGGGCCGGAGCGGCAGCAATAACTACCGCTTCCCCCGTCGTTTCACCCCGCCGCGCATGCCACCGCGGCCCATCGTGGACCGGCCAGAAGCTTTCTGGGCGTTCTCGACGGCCTTATCGACCTGATACTGGCGCGCCAGTGGATCGTCGGCAATCGCAAGCTCGACGGCTTCCAGCCGCTTGACCTCATCCCGGAGCCGCGCGGCTTCCTCGAATTCGAGGTTTTCGGCAGCCTTGCGCATGTCCGTTCGCAACCCGTCCAGCACTGCCGCCATGTTCGCGCCGGGTTTTTCGACCTTGGTCGTGATGCGGGACTGATCGGTGTCACCTTTGTAAAGCCCGGCCAGAATGTCATCGACGTTCTTTTTGACCGTGGAAGGCGTGATCCCGTGCTTTTCGTTGTAGGCGATCTGGCGGGCGCGGCGGCGGTCTGTTTCTTTCAGAGCGCGTTCCATGCTGCCGGTGATGCGGTCGGCATACATGATGACCTTGCCGTCCACGTTCCGGGCGGCACGCCCGATCGTCTGCACGAGCGAGGTTTCAGAGCGCAGGAATCCTTCCTTGTCGGCATCCAGAATGGCGACAAGCCCGCATTCGGGAATGTCCAACCCTTCGCGAAGCAGGTTGATCCCGATCAGTACGTCAAACGCCCCAAGGCGCAGGTCGCGCAGGATTTCGATCCGTTCCAGCGTGTCGATGTCGCTGTGCATATAGCGTACGCGAATGCCCTGTTCGTGCATGTATTCGGTCAGGTCTTCGGCCATGCGCTTGGTCAGGGTGGTGACAAGCGTGCGATAACCTTTTTCGGCAACCTTGCGGACCTCGTCCAGCAGATCGTCGACCTGCATGTCGACGGGCCTGATCTCGACCTCGGGGTCAAGCAGACCGGTTGGGCGAATGATCTGTTCGACGAAAACTCCACCAGCCTGTTCGAGTTCCCAGGACGATGGGGTCGCCGAAACGAAAACCGACTGCGGGCGCATCGCGTCCCATTCTTCGAACTTCAGCGGGCGGTTATCCATGCAGGACGGCAGGCGGAACCCGTGTTCGGCCAGCGTGAACTTGCGACGGTAGTCGCCTTTGTACATCCCGCCGATCTGTGGCACGGACACATGGCTTTCATCCGCAAAAACAAGGGCATGGTCGGGGATAAATTCGAACAACGTGGGCGGTGGTTCGCCCGGTGCACGCCCCGTCAGATAGCGTGAATAATTCTCGATCCCGTTGCAGACGCCGGTTGCTTCCAGCATTTCCAGATCAAAGTTCGTACGTTGTTCAAGGCGCTGGGCTTCCAGCAGCTTGCCATCGGCGACAAGCTGGTCAAGCCGTGTGCGCAGCTCTTTCTTGATCTGCACCATCGCCTGCTGCATCGTCGGTTTCGGCGTCACATAGTGCGAATTCGCATAGATGCGGACCTTTTCCAGCGTCGCGGCTTTTTCGCCGGTCAGCGGGTCGAATTCGGTAATCCCTTCCAGTTCTTCGCCAAAGAACGACAGTTTCCACGCCCGATCATCAAGGTGGGCAGGCCAGATTTCCAGCGTATCGCCGCGCACCCGGAAGGTGCCGCGCTGGAATGCCTGATCGTTGCGCTTGTATTGCTGGGCGATCAGGTCGGCCATGATCTTGCGCTGGTCATACATCTTGCCAACGTGGATATCCTGCGTCATCGCGCCATAGGTTTCGACCGACCCGATGCCGTAGATGCACGACACAGAGGCCACGATGATCACATCATCGCGTTCCAGCAACGCCCGCGTGGCCGAGTGGCGCATCCGGTCGATCTGGTCGTTGATCTGGCTTTCTTTCTCGATGTAGGTGTCGGACCGCGCAACGTAGGCTTCGGGCTGGTAGTAGTCATAGAAGGACACGAAATATTCGACGGCGTTGTCAGGGAAAAACCCCTTCATCTCGCCATAAAGTTGGGCGGCGAGCGTTTTGTTGGGGGCCAGAATGATGGCGGGTCGCTGGGTTTCCTCGATCACCTTGGCAATCGTGAAAGTCTTGCCCGTGCCGGTCGCACCCAGCAACACCTGATCACGATCCCCGTCGCGCACGCCTTGCGACAGCTCCTTGATAGCGGTCGGCTGGTCGCCGGCGGGCTCGAAATCGGTGACCATCTTGAAGGGAATGCCACCTTCCAACTTCTCGCGCTCGCGCACGTTCGGCGCGGGGTTCGACAGATAGGCAGCGTCTTCAAGCGCGCGCTTGTCGGAATGGGCAAAGGCCATGCGGGGCGACTCCTCGGGATGATGTCCTATAGTTGGACTTCATGGGCGCAGGTTCAACCCCGCCTGCTGACAGCATGTGTCAGCAGAGTTCGCCGGATGTGGCGGGGTGAGGGGAATGTGTGAGGGGTGAGTGATCGCTGTGAGTTCGAATTGTCGACTGTTGCCGTGAAAGGGAATTCCGGCTTCACCAATCTCTCTCTCGGACTCAGAAGACGCCTGAATGTCGAGTTGTTGTTCTCTGACGCACGCAAAGCCGTAGTCGGAAACAAGTTCGTTCGCGCGTTAGAATCAGCCGTATTTACGTAAGGCTTCAAGTTCTAGGTCCAACCTCAATTGCTGGTCGGAAATTTGTTTCATCAGGGATTTGCGCGCAGATTCATCGGTTTCAGATTTCAGCGCTTGTCGAAGCGCGCTGATTTTGTTTTTTAACTGCACAGCCAATGGCTTGGTTCGGTTTTCCTTCATAAGACGATCAATCACCGCGTCTTTGGGGTTTGACAGAAATTCAAGCGGCTTTCCTGCCCCAGGCAGATCCTTGAATTCGTCGGACTTGTCAGCGGCCTGAATCGCCATTTCGATTGCAGAGTTAAGTGGATGTGACATGATCAACGCCTCAATACTATCAGGCCTGAATATAGTCCGGCGATAAGGTTTTGATAAGTCCACTCTGCCAAAACTCCCTCAAATCCGGCAGTCAAACCCATGCCAGCAATGTTAGCTTCGTCCCGAAACCTGTTATCTCCAACCACACCGCTCCGCTGCCTTGACCCTGCTCCTCAGCGCAGTAGCAATGGGCGCGTACAAACAGGAGCCACATCATGTCCATTGATCCCGTCAAACTTGACCGTCTTGCTGAAGTCGCCGTGCGCACGGGCGTCAATCTTCAACCCGGGCAGGATCTGGTGATCACGGCACCTATGGCGGCGCTTGATCTTGTGCGGGCAATCACAGTGCATGCGTATAAGGCCGGGGCAGGGATCGTCACGCCGTTCTTCACTGACGATCAGATCACGCTGGCCCGTTACGAACATGCGCCGGATGACAGTTTTGATCGCGCGCCGAACTGGTTTTTCGACGGGCTGGCGCAGGCGTTCAAGGGTGGTGCGGCCCGCATGGCGATTTCCGGGGATGACCCGATGCTGTTGGCCGAACAGGATCCCGCCAAAATTGCCCGGCTGTCCAAGGCCACATCGATCGCCGCAAAACCGGCGATGAATCCCATCGTCGGGTTCGAAGTGAACTGGAATATCGTCGCCTATCCATCCGCGGGCTGGGCGGCGCGGGTTTTTCCGGACATGCCCGTGGACGCAGCGCAGGGCAAGCTGATGGACGCGATCTACAAGGCGTCCCGCCTTGAAGGGGACGATCCGGTGGCGAACTGGGCGGATCACACGGCCGAGTTAAAAAAACGCGTGAAATGGCTGAACGATCACAGCTTCTCGGCCCTGAAATACACAGGCCCAGGCACGGACCTGATGCTGGGTCTCGCCGACGGTCATATCTGGAAGGGTGGGGCGTCGCCTGCGCTTAACGGCGTGACCTGCCAGCCGAACATTCCGACAGAAGAAGTGTTCACCTGCCCGCATGCCTACAAGGTCGACGGCACGGTATCCGCGACCAAGCCGCTTGCCCATCAGGGCAGCGTGATCGAGAATATCAAGGTGCGGTTTGAAGCCGGGCGCATCGTCGAAGCCTCGGCCTCCAAAGGCGAAGACGTCCTGCAGGCGCTTTTGAAAACCGACGACGGGGCCAGCCGGATCGGTGAGGTTGCGCTTGTTCCGCATTCATCACCGATCAGCCAGTCGGGCACGTTGTTTTACAACACCTTGTTTGATGAAAACGCATCCTGCCACATCGCGCTGGGTCAGTGCTATGCCGACACCATCGAAGGTGGCAGTACACTGTCGCCGGAAGAGTTGAAGCAGAAAGGTGGCAACCAGTCGATCATTCACGTCGACTGGATGATGGGATCGGACGCCGTGGATATTGACGGGATCACAAAGACGGGTGACGTCGTGCCCGTCATGCGCGGCGGTGAGTGGGCGACGGGCTGATCCAACTGCCTGCGGCCAAGTTGCAAAGGCACGACCAAACGTCTTGCCTTGCGGGGCGGTATTGCACATATAGTCACCAGCCAAAGGGAGAGTTCACTCATGCGCGCACGTATCTTCAAACCAGCCAGAACGGCGATGTCGTCCGGCACGGCAAAGACCCGCGGCTGGGTGCTGGAATACACAAGAAGCAGCGCGCGCGAGATTGATCCCCTGATGGGCTGGACGTCATCTGACGATACGCAATCGCAGGTCCGTCTGAAATTCGACACCAAGGAAGCGGCTGTCGCCTATGCCAAGGATCACGGGATCGACGCCCTTGTGACAGAGCCAAAGCCGCGCAAACCCAATATCCGCGCCGGTGGATATGGCGAAAACTTTGCAACCAACCGTCGCGGGGCATGGACGCACTAGTCCACGCGGATATCGCGCGATTGCATGGCTATCCCGCCAATAAAGCACCACCTGCACTTGATGCTGCAACCACCAGCTAGGTCTTGCCAAACACGGCTTAAGACCGCATGAAAGTGGCAGTGCGTCTCCATAGCTCAGCTGGATAGAGCAGCCGACTTCTAATCGGCAGGTCGAGGGTTCGAATCCTTCTGGGGACGCCATTCCTACACATCCTGTAAGAGAGGCTTTTTGCCATCTTGGTTGACGTTGGCGATCGGCTCATGCTTCAATTCAGCTCTGCCATCCTGCCTTTATCGGCAACGCGAGATAGGCCCAGCCAATTGGAGTGTCAGAATGACGTGGGATGATATTCCAGACCGGCCAGACTTTTTGACGAGTGACGCGTTGGCTTCATTGAACAATGGAACGCACGGCGCGCCATTCGATGTCCTTGGCCCACATAAAAGTGGCAACAGGCGGTGGATCACGACATTTCAGCCCGGGGCCACTGAAGTTTGCGCAACTGTCGCAGGCAATCTAACCGTTTTGCCGCGTATTGAAGGTGACGTATTCTGCGGCCGGGTTCCGGGAAAAACCTACACGCTGACAATGACGTATTCTGACGGGACGGAGCATACCACCCGCGATCCGTTCTCGTTTGCTCCGGTTCTGTCTGACATCGACAAGTACTTGTTTGGCGAAGGCACCCACAAGAAATTATGGCGTGCATTGGGGGCTCATGTCACCGAACATCAGGGTGCTCATGGAGTACATTTTGCGGTCTGGGCTCCGAACGCCCGCCGCGTTTCTGTCATCGGCGATTTCAATATGTGGGACGAGCGTCGACACCCGATGCGGCCTGCGGGCGAGACAGGGGTCTGGGAAATCTTTGTTCCGGGGATCGCAGACGGCGCGCTTTATAAGTTTCGGATCGTCGGGAAGGATGGGCAGGCACGCGACAAGGCCGATCCGGTCGGCTTCGGCTCTCAACATCCGCCAGATCAAGCATCCATCGTCCGCGATCTCGCAGGCTACGGTTGGCGCGACGGCGCATGGATGAAAAGCCGCGCGAACAGCGCTGACCGCAGCCAGCCAATTTCGATCTACGAGGTGCATTTGGGGTCTTGGCGGCGTCGCTATGATGATCATGGCAGGCCGTTGTCGTACCAAGAGTTGGCCCGTGATCTGGTCTCTTACGTCAAATACATGGGGTTTACCCACATCGAGTTGCTTCCAGTTTCAGAGTTTCCCTTTGATGGGTCTTGGGGATACCAACCTGTCGGTCTCTACGCGCCCACGATCAGGTTCGGACCGCCAAACGAATTCCGCGATTTCGTCGATGCGGCGCATTTGGAGGGTATTGGCGTCTTGCTTGATTGGGTTCCGGGGCATTTCCCCACTGACGCCCATGGCCTCGTGGAATTCGACGGAACCGCGCTCTATGAGCATGCCGACCCGCGCGAAGGATTTCATCAGGACTGGAACACGCTGATCCCTAACTACGGGCGCACGGAGGTGAAGAACTACTTTGTCGCCAACGCGCTTTATTGGCTTGAAGAATACCATATCGACGGACTGCGCGTGGATGCCGTAGCCTCCATGTTATACCGCGACTATTCCCGCGAGGAAGGTGAGTGGGTTCCGAACAAGGACGGCGGCCGCGAGAATTACGAGGCGATTGCCTTCCTGCAGGAAATGAACGTCGCGGTTTATGGCGAAGACAGTTCGATCATGACTGTCGCCGAGGAAAGCACGTCATTTCCCGGCGTATCACAGCCGGTGCATGGTGGGGGTCTTGGATTTGGCTATAAATGGAACATGGGCTGGATGAACGATACGCTGCGCTACATGGAAAAAGATCCGATCTACCGTCAGCACGATCACCACCTGATGACCTTCCCAATTGATTGGGCGTTCACCGAAAATTTCGTCTTGCCCATCAGCCATGACGAGGTCGTACATGGCAAGGGCTCCATGATCGAAAAAATGCCCGGCACTGAGTGGGAAAAATTCGCCAACCTGCGGGCGTATTATGCCTTCATGTGGACACAGCCAGGCAAGAAACTTCTGTTCATGGGGTGCGAGTTTGCGCAGCCGGAAGAATGGAACCACGACGCGGAGCTGAACTGGGGCGCGGCCGCACAGCCTGCCCACAAGGGCGTACAGCGGCTGGTTCAAGACTTGAACAGGCTTTACCGCGACACGCCCGCGTTGCACGTAAAAGACTGTGAATACGAGGGCTTCCAATGGGTCTGCAACGACCCTGCGCAGTCAGTCATGGCGTATCTGCGCAAAGGCAACATGGCTGACAAGGACGTATTGGTGGTGTGCAATTTCACCCCTGTTGAGCGTTCCGGTTTTCGGGTCGGCGTTCCTACAAGCGGTCATTGGAGTGAAGTGATGAATACCGACTCCGAAGTCTATGGCGGCGGCAACCGGGGCAATCTGGGAGGCTGCGACGCCGCAGATGTGCCTGCCAATGGGCATGCGCATTCTCTTGCGCTTACACTACCGCCGTTGTCAGTCGTCGTATTGCAAAGTTAAGCTCAAATATAACAACATCAGGGGATGACGACATGCCGACAAAGCGTATCACACAAAGGTCCATGGCATTCGTTCTTGCGGGGGGGCGTGGAAGCCGGCTCAAAGAGCTGACGGACCGTCGGGTCAAACCCGCCGTGCCGTTCGGCGGCAAGGCCCGGATCATCGATTTTGCGTTATCCAACGCTGTCAATTCCGGCATCCGCAAGATCGCCGTCGCCACCCAATACAAGGCCCACAGTTTGATCCGGCATACGCAGCGAGGATGGAACTTCTTTCGCGCAGAGCGCAACGAGTTTCTTGATGTGCTGCCTGCATCACAGCGTGGCGGCAATGAAAGCTGGTACAAGGGAACTGCGGATGCAGTGACCCAGAACATCGACATCGTCGATAGCTACAACGTGGATTATGTGGTTATTCTTGCTGGCGACCACATCTACAAAATGGACTACGAGATCATGCTGCGCCAGCACGTAGACACCGGCGCGGATGTGACCGTCGGATGCCTCACCGTTCCCCGGATGGAGGCCACGGCCTTTGGCGTCATGGACACCGACAACGCTGGACGCATCACGAGCTTTCTCGAAAAGCCCGCTGACCCGCCCGGCACGCCGGAGGACCCAGATAAAGCCCTCGCTTCCATGGGCATATATGTCTTCAACTGGGCGTTCCTACGCGATCTGCTGATCAAGGACGCCGAAGACCCGGACTCATCCAACGACTTCGGCAATGACCTGATCCCAAGCATCGTTAAGAATGGCAAGGCCATGGCGCATCGGTTCGACGAAAGCTGCGTGCGCTCTGACGGGGCCCCTGCCTATTGGAAAGACGTGGGCACTGTTGACGCCTTCTGGGAAGCCCATGTTGATCTGACCAATTTCACGCCCGAGTTGGATCTTTGGGACCAGAGCTGGCCCATCTGGACCTATAACGAAAGCGTCCCTCCGGCGAAATTTATCCATGACGAGCGCGATCGGCGCGGCATGGCGATTTCGTCGATGGTGTCAGGCGGTTGCATTATCTCTGGCACCGAGGTGCGCAATTCGGTCTTGTTCACCAACGTACATACCAATTCCTACGCGGTGCTGGATCATGCCGTCGTGTTGCCGAACGTTGTCGTCCATCGTTCTGCGAGATTGCGGCAGGTTGTGGTCGATAGCGGGGTCGTCATCCCCGCGGGCCTCGTCGTGGGAGAGGATCCCGCAGAAGACGCGAAATGGTTTCGCGTCACCGAACGCGGCATCACCTTGATCACCCAAGCCATGCTGGACAAACGGGCCGCTGCCTTATGACCAACACGCTTTTCGTCGTCTCTGAATGCGCTCCGCTGGTGAAAACCGGCGGGCTCGCGGACGTAGCCGGGGCATTACCCGGCGCGTTGGCACAGCACGGAGTCGCTGTCCGGGTACTGCTTCCGGGATATCGCACGGTGATGCGCCAGATTGGAAAACCTAAAGTCGTGGCGCGGTATAGAAACCTGTTTGGTGGATCGGCCAAGCTACTGGCGTGTAAGGTTGCGGGCATTGATCTGCTGATCCTCGATGCCCCCCATCTTTATGATCGCGACGGCGCGATTTATGGCGATGCGACCGGCGCAGACTGGCCTGACAATGCCGAGCGGTTCGCCGCATTGTGCAAGGTCGGGGCGATGATCGCTGCTGAGGGCGTGGATGGCTGGACGCCTGACATCGTGCACGGGCACGATTGGCAGGCGGGGCTGACGCCTGAATACATGCACGCGCTTGGCGTCACGACGCCTTTTGTTTTCACGATCCACAACATCGCCTTTCACGGCAACACAGATGCGGGCGCGTTGCACGCCCTTGGCCTTGATCCCGCGCGGTTCACGTCAGAGAATTTCGAATTCTGGGGTCAGATTTCTGCGCTCAAGGCGGGACTTGTGGGAGCAGCGAAGATCAACACTGTCTCGCAGACCTATGCCGAGGAATTGCTGACGCCTGAGTTCGGAATCGGTATGGATGGGATATTGCGGGCGCGGCAAGCTGACCTTTCAGGCATCGTGAACGGGATCGATCTTGATACGTGGAACCCGGCAACCGACCCCAACATTACCCCCTATAAATCGCCTACGGGCAAGGCCGCCAACAAAAGGGCCCTGCGCAAAACCTTCGGACTTGGCCCGGCGGACGGCCCACTATGCGTGCTGGTGTCACGCCTCACGGAGCAGAAAGGCATTGATCTACTGCTCGACGCGTTGCCCGCGCTTTTGGAGCATGGCGGACAACTGGCGCTTCTGGGCTCAGGTGATCCGAAACTCGAGATCGCCCTGTTGGAGGCAGCGGACCGTCACGAAAATCTCTCCGTGAAAATCGGCTATGACGAGGCCCTGTCGCATCGGATGATGGCCGGAGGTGATGTTATATTGGTGCCATCACGATTTGAGCCCTGCGGGCTGACGCAGCTTTACGGACTGCGCTACGGGACGCTGCCACTGGTGGCTTTGACCGGCGGCCTCGCGGACACCGTTATCAATGCGTCCCCCGCGGCTTTGGCGCGCGGTGTTGCGACCGGCATTCAGTTCTTTCCCATTACCGCCCAGTCCTTGGCAAATGCCTTTGTCCGACTTATGGATCTGTTCAATGACAGCAAGACTTGGAAAGCAATGCAGCGCAACGCGATGAAGCAGCCTGTCGGCTGGGAGACGTCGGCCGCTGCATACAATGACATCTACACAAACTTGATTGCGGCACGCGGGTGAACGTGGGTCCATTTGAGACGCGCCCGGGACGCCCCACGCCGTTGGGGGCCACCCTGGACCCTGAAGGCGTGAACTTCGCCGTTTTTTCCCGGCACGCCACCAAGGTGATGCTGTGCCTCTTTGATGAAGAAGGCAACGAAAACCAGATCATCACGTTGCCGGAGCGGGAAGGCCACGTCTGGCATGGCTATTTCCCGGGTATGAAGGCTGGCCAGCAATATGGCGTGCGAATGGACGGCCCTTATGAGCCGCATGAAGGGCACCGCTTTAACCCCTACAAACTGTTGATCGACCCTTATGCCAAGCATCTGACAGGGCACCCGAAATGGAATGACGCGCTGTTTGGTTATCAAAACGACCACAAGGACAAGGACCTCAGCTTAGACAAGACTGACAGCGCGCCTTACATGCCGCGCTGCGTCGTCGTTGATCCGTCCTTCAATTGGGAAAATGCGGCAGAGCCGCGCCATGCGCTGGAAAGCTCCGTAATCTACGAAGCGCACGTCAAAGGGCTGACGGCCGGGCGGCGCGATATTCCGAACCCGGGTACGTATCTTGCGATGGCCTCCGACCCAATTCTGGAGCATTTGAACACGTTGGGCGTGACGGCGGTAGAGCTATTGCCGGTTCAGGCTTTTCTGAACGAGAAGTTCCTGCTTGACCGGGGCCTGACGAACTATTGGGGCTACATGACTTACGGGTTTTTCGCGCCCGATCCGCGTTATATGCAAGGCAGCGACATCGCAGAGTTCCAGCAAATGGTGCGCCGCTTCCACTCCGCGGGCATCGAGGTGATCCTCGACGTGGTGTATAACCACACTGCAGAGGGCTCGGAGTTGGGACCGACCTTGATGTTTCGTGGGCTCGATAACGCCAGCTATTACCGTTTGGCCGACAACCCGCGCTACTACATCGATGATGCCGGCTGCGGGAATACGCTCGACTTTGAAAATCCGTTCGTGATCCGGCTGGTCATGGACAGCCTGCGCTACTGGGTGGAGGTCATGCATGTGGACGGGTTCCGGTTCGATTTGTGCTCGGCGCTTGGGCGGACCGCACGAGGCTTTGAACGCGACGGGCCATTCTTTCGCGCCGTCGGGCAGGACCCGGTCCTTAATCAGATCAAGCTGATCGCCGAACCGTGGGATATCGGACCCGGCGGCTACCAGTTGGGCGCATACCCGTCGCCGTTTGCGGAATGGAACGACAAATACCGCGACAACGTTCGCGAGTTCTGGCGCGGCGACGCAGGAAAGGTCCGCGATGTGGCCGAACGCCTTGTGGGCTCCGCACCCTATTTCGACCATGACGGTCGAGCGGCAACCTCTTCACTGAATTTCCTGACAGCCCACGACGGCTTCACGTTGCACGACACTGTCAGCTACAATCAGAAACACAATCTGGCCAATGGCGAGAACAACCGTGATGGCCACTCCAACAACCATTCCGACAATATGGGGGTAGAGGGGCCAACCGATGTTCCGGCCATCAAATCCGCCCGTTTACGGCGCAAACGCAATATGATCGCCACGCTGATGCTGTCGCAAGGCACGCCGATGATACTGGCGGGCGACGAGATCAGCAATTCTCAAGGCGGCAACAACAACGCCTATTGTCAGGACAATGAAATCGGCTGGGTCAACTGGCCCGAGGAGGAAGATCCATTTTTCACCTTCTGCCAACAGGCGATTGCGTTTCGCAAAATGCACCCGCTGTTGCGACAGACCCGTTTTTTGCATTCTCGCCAGCGGCAGATTGACGGGGAACCTGATTTGTTCTGGCGTCGTGCCGATGGGGTGGCAATGCAGCAGGAGGACTGGGATAATCCAGACCTTGATACCTTGGTGGTTGAAATGCGCATGGCGTCGGGCTCGCCAGAGTACGTCAAACGCGAAGGGGCACTGCTGGTTGTGCTCAACCGTGGGGAGGCGGTTGAGATCGCACCGCCGGAGTTGCCACAGGGCGACGTCTGGGTGCGTCGCTTCGATACCAGTCAGGAGGACGCGATCAAGGTTATACCTGGCATGACCGTGGCAGCCGACAGCGTAGTCGTCTTTTCACACGAAACCTCTGATAGGTGATTGAAGAGGAAAACTAGGGAGGAAGACAGATGCCGATCCAGAACGTGCGGACCACTCCGATCGAAGGGCAAAAGCCGGGAACCAGCGGGCTTCGAAAGAAGACGGCTGTGTTCAGGCGACCTCACTTCCTTGAGAACTACGTGCAGTCGATCTTCGACGGGATCGGCGGCGTAGAGGGTAAGACCCTCGTCATTGGTGGCGACGGGCGGTTTTTCAATGATGCAGCGATCCAGATCATCCTGCGCATGGCCTGTGCGAACAGCGCGGCCAAATGTATCGTGGGACAAGGCGGGATTTTATCAACGCCTGCGGCGTCCCATCTTATTCGGCTGAAAAAAGCAGATGGTGGGCTGATCTTGTCAGCCAGCCATAATCCCGGCGGCCCCGATGCCGATTTTGGTCTGAAATATAACGGTCCGAATGGGGGCCCGGCGACAGAGGCCGTCACGGACAAGATCTTTGAGCGTACTAAAACACTCGCTTTCTACAAGATTGCTGCGGCGGGAGATATTGATCTAGCGCAGCTTGGCATGCACAAGCTCGAGGACATGGTGATCGAGATCGTCGATCCGGTCGCCGATTATGCTGAGCTGATGCAGACCATCGTGGATTTCCCGAAAGTCCGGAACCTCTTCGCTGGCGGCTTCACTATGTGCTTTGACGCAATGCATGCGGTCACCGGACCCTATGCCCACACAATTCTCGAGGACATGCTCGGCGCACCCAAGGGCACCGTAATCAATGGCGAGCCCAGCCCTGATTTTGGCAAGGGCCACCCGGATCCGAACCCTATCTGGGCCAAGGTCCTGATGGACAAGATGTATGGCGCTGATGCACCGGATTTTGGGGCGGCGTCGGACGGCGATGGTGACCGAAACATGATCGTGGGGCGCGGTGCGTATGTCACGCCTTCCGATAGCCTTGCGCTTTTGACCGCGCATGCACATTTGGCCCCCGGCTATCGTGGCGGGCTCTCAGGGGTCGCACGCTCCATGCCAACCTCGCGCGCAGTTGATCGCGTGGCTGAAAGTCTTGGTATCGGATGCTACGAGACGCCCACCGGATGGAAATTCTTTGGCAATCTGCTGGACGCGGGCAAGGTCACCTTGTGCGGGGAAGAAAGCGCCGGAACCGGATCGGATCATGTGCGCGAAAAGGATGGGCTTTGGGCCGTCTTGTTATGGCTGAACATATTGGCAGAAACCGGCAAATCAGTGTCCGAGCTGATGGCTGACCTGTGGCAGGCTCATGGCCGTTGCTATTATTCGCGCTTTGACTACGAGGATGTGGATAGCGGCAAGGCCGAGGCAATGATGGATGGGCTGCGCGCCAAGCTCAACAGCGTTGCCGGGGTCACCATTGGCGGCTTGACCGTCGAAGCGGCGGATGAGTTTGCCTATCTGGATCCGGTGGATGGATCGAAGTCCACAGGCCAAGGCATTCGTATCGCCTTCGAAGGCGGTGCGCGTGCCGTGTTCAGGCTCTCGGGGACGGGGACTCAAGGCGCGACCGTCAGGCTTTACCTTGAGCAACTGGAGACCGATCCGGGCCGCTTGCAAGAAGAGCCTGAACATATGCTTGCAGACGTGCGCGAGGCCGCGCTCACGGTTTCGGACCTCACGGCGATCACCGGTCGCACCGCGCCGGACGTCATTACCTAAGCGTATGACGTCGCTACAGGGGAATGTCCGCGCCATGGGTTAAGTAGGCAAACCCATTGCCTTCAAGGGTCAGCACACCGTCCGTTATTGACGACGCCTTGCCCAACGCGATTTCCGCCGCATTCTTCAGCGGCACAGTGTGCACGTTTTTGGACAAGTTGAATATGCAGGTCAGCGTTTGCTCGTCGCTTTGGCGGGTGAAGGCGAGAAGAGGTTCGGGCAAGGAAATGAAGGTCGTCTTGCCTCGCGACAAAGCCGGGCTGTTCTTGCGATACGCGATCATCTCTTTGTAGTAGGCCATGATGCTTCCATCGCCTTGCTGGTCCACCGCGCGGGCAGCCTGCGGGGGCTTAACCGGCAGCCAAGGCTGCGCGGTCGAAAATCCTGCATTCAGAGCGTCCTTTTCCCAAACCATTGGCGTGCGGCACCCATCGCGGCCTTTCACAGCAGGCCAGTAGCGGATCGCTGGCGGATCGGTCAGTTCTTCAAACTCCAGCTCTGTTTCGGTCTGGCCCAGCTCTTCGCCTTGATAGATGCCAATGGTGCCCTCGAACGACATCAGCATCGCGCAGGCCAAGCGGGCGATGCTGTCTTCGGAGACCGAATGCTCAGCCCAGCGTGTGACCTGACGAGGCACATCATGGTTGCTGAAGGACCAGTATGGATGCCCGTCGGGCGCGCCGGATTGGAATCCTTCAATACAGTTGCGGAAATGCTCCGCGTTGAAGTCAGGGCCCAACATGGCGAAGCTGTAGGCCATGTGCAGGCGCTCTCGCCCTTCAGTGTACTCGCCCATGATCTCGATTGAGCGGCGGCCCATTTCGCCGACTTCGCCCACCATCATGATATCGTCATACTGATCCGTCAGCGCCCGCAGACGCTCCAGAAACGCTATATTTTCGGGCCGGGTCTTATTGTAGATATTGTTCTGCATTCCATAGAGGTCCGTCGCCATCACCTGCGGCGCAGCCTGAGCTGGCGGGTTGGAACGCAGCTCTTGGTCGTGGAAATAGTAGTTCACCGTGTCGAGTCGGAAACCGTCCAGGCCGCGGTCTAGCCAGAACTTGCAGGTTTCGAGGATCGCGTCGACGACATCGGGGTTATGGAAGTTCAGATCAGGTTGGGAGCTGAGGAAGTTGTGCAGGTAGTATTGCCCCCGCTGCGGATCAAACTCCCAAGCGGGGCCACCGAAATGACTGTGCCAGTTGGTAGGGGGCGATCCATCGGGTTGGGGGTCGGCCCAAACATACCAATCGGCTTTGTCGTTGTCTCGGCTGACGCGGGATTTCTTGAACCAGTCGTGCTGGTCAGAGGTATGTGACAAGACTTGGTCGACGATCACTTTCAAACCGCGCGCATGGGCACCCTCGATCAGGGCGTCAAACGCGGCCAGACCGCCAAACAGCGGATCAACGGCGAGGTAGTCCGAGACATCGTATCCCATGTCAGCTTGCGGTGACGCGAAGATTGGCGACAGCCAAATACAATCCACCCCAAGACCCGCAATATGGTCAAGCCGCTGCGTGATGCCTGCAAGATCGCCCACACCATTGCCGGTACTATCTTGATATGACCGCGGATAGACCTGATAGATCACCGCACTCCGCCACCATTCTTGCATAAGTATTCGCTCCGCCTTTGGATACATGCTTACGGTCATGCCCTTGATGTGACTGGCATTGAAAGTAAACCTGAAATTTTACGAAGACAGCCAAAGAATTCGGTGTGCCGGCAATGTGATCCCTGTGCGGACATGAAATGCCTCGCCGGTGATTAAGTCGGTCATCCGTGGTGGGGTAGCGATGAAATGCTGTGCTAAGATGTCCTGCGGATCATCAGCAAAATTGGCGAGCACATGAATTGTCTGGTCGTCGGTGCTGCGTGTGTAACCGAGCACGTGGGTGTTGCCTGTCGGGAATGGCGCGATGGCGTTGCCAGCCAGGCCCGGGGCGGATTTGCGCGCAGCAATCAAACGCTGCATGCCTGCAAATATCTGGCCTGCTGTCGTGTTCGGGTCATGGCGCTGGTCGTAAAGGTCATCCGGCCTAAAAGGTCGCCCGACCCAACGCGAGTCGCTCGCGCGGCTGGGATGGTCGAGATAGGAATGGTCATTGAGCTGACCGACCTCGTCACCCAATGACAAAAGAGGAATGCCGCCAGCGGAAAACGCAATCCCGTATAAAAGCATAAAACGGTCGATACCGCCCGCATCCCCTGCCTCAACCCCTGTGAGGGCGGCGGTGGTCCCGCACACGCGGCAATCGCCGGTCTTGGGGTTGAACTGAAACGGAACGCCACGCGCGAAGCTGCCCTCGAACTGGTTGGAATAAAACGCGTTCAAGAAACGCCGATGGTCAAAGCCCAAAATGCCAAGCTCGGCCGCGTCTTCATCCGCAAAGGTCCATCCAATATCGTCGTGACTGCGCACGTAGTTGACCCAAGCACAGTTGGGGTCGAGGGCTTGCCGCATCGTGATCGCTTGATCTAGCAATGCCACATTGCGTGTGGCAAGCGCTTCCCAACTCAGGGCCATCAACAGCGGGTTATATGAGATTTGGCACTCGTGCGGGTCGATATAAGACACAACCTCGTCAGGGTGAACGATCGCTTCTGATTTGAACAACAACGATGGCGCGGCGATGCGGCAGACGCTGTTGAACGCCTGAAGCAGAAGGTGCGCCTCTGGCTGGCTCTCACACGTGGTGCCAAGTCGCTTCCAGATGAAGGCGACCGCATCCATGCGGATCAGGTCGACGCCCTGATTGGCCAAAGCTAACATCTCGCCTGCCATGGCGTTGAACACAGCCGGGTTTGAATAGTTCAAATCCCACTGAAACGAGTGAAACGTCGACCAGATCCAACGCCCATCAGGCAGTTGAATGAAAGCGCCCGGGTGGTCATCTGGAAACACCTCGCGCACCGTACGTTCAAACGCATCCGGCATCCGCCTGTCGTCGAAAATCCAGTAGTAGTCAGAAAATTCAGGGTCTCCGGCAGCCGCCTTCTTAGCCCATTCATGCTCGTTAGAGGTGTGGTTGAAGACGAAATCAGCGACAAGAGAGATACCATTCTCGCGCAGAAGGTCCGCCAACGCGCGGACATCTTCCATCGTTCCCAAATCCGAACGGACGTCGCGATAGCTGGAAACCGCATAGCCACCGTCAGAGCGTTCCTTCGGGCAGTCAAAGAACGGCATCAGGTGAAGATACGTCACACCAAGCTCTTTCAGATAGGGTACGTGATCCTGCAGTTTGCGCAGATCGCCCGCGAAACGGTCTACGTAACAGAATGCACCAATCATCTTGTTGGATTGAAACCAGTTCGGTGTGGCCTCACGCGCGCGGTCAAGCTCTTTCAATGCGTCAGGGCGGTCTTGCCATGAATTGAGTGCCACAGTGATGAGATTGATAAGCCGCTCAACGCAATCTTCTCGATCTCCGTACAGTGCTGTGAACAACTTAAAGAGATTGGGAAAATGTTCGTCAAATCGCTCCTTGAAGGATGCCAGATCGTGACTGTCAAAGTCAGCCCCCGCCTGCGTCAGACTAGACAGGATCAATGCGGAAACGGCTTTAAGTTGTTGAGAAGAAGAGAGCATTGAGCACCATCAGTAATTTCCGCAGGAGGTTTGGCGTGCGCCGGAGAGGCACATGTTCATTTCTATCATGGCTGCCATGAGGCCACCAGAATTGAGTGTGGCGATTGGTTTAGAAGCAACCTGACTTTGCAACTGTCCAGCCACTTCGCCGCAAACCAAGATTTTTCCAAACATGAAGCAACACTTGTTGCCTAAAGGATCGAGAGATTTTGACTGCCAGAAACCAAACGATCAGGACGAATCCAGTACAAACGTTTTCGGGCCAACTCGCTCCGAAAGCGGACCTTGGCCAAGTTGAGTTCAAAGGCAGCAGACATAGCAGACTGTAAATTTGACCAAGCCCGGATTTCGCGTCTGCAGCATCTTGACGGCCAGGTGATCGGCCGCAATTGCTACCACCGCAGGCGACCCGTCGGAACTAGATTGCAACGGCGTCAGCAATCGCCAAAGCATCTTCAGGTTCCACACCCAAGTTGACGGACTATGCTGTCCATCTTGGTGGGGCGGGGTATAAGTTGAACGGCTCGCAGGTTACCAGTTTTCTTGTAGATTTGTGTTACTCTGGTTCTTCGCATCGAGCGGGTGCCATATGCGCTTGCTATGAGACCAATTGACGTCAATCAATCCCGGACAATCCGCGCACACTGGCGCGTTGAAATGCGCATGCACTCGTGGAACGGACAGGGCCAAAGATACTCTGAGCGTGTGCTCCACCCATTTCAATAATGTGTCCAAAGCAATGTATGCTGGCTCTGCGCGAATGTTGGCTTGGCTTTGCCGACCGAAGGACCTAATCTGGCGCAAGTCATCATCTTGGAAGATGAAGCTCCCTTGCGACGCTCTACGTCATTGCAGGGAATGTCCTTCTTCAGTCTAACTGCGGAGGACCAATCTTTGGCTCACACATTACAAATCCGATTTGTGCCAGGACGATACGCTGTCTCTAAACTCAGAGCCAATGTGGACATTCCAAGCTGGTTTAGAGGGCCAGGCTTTAGGGCACTTGTCCACGCCGATGACGAGACAACATTGGTTTGTCTCGAAGATCGCGTTCCGGAAAACATCGAAACTGAAAACGGTTGGGCCTGCCTGCGCACGATTGGTTCTTTTCCATTTGATGCTGCCGGAATAGTCCAATCACTCATCACGCCACTTTCTACCAATGGCATCGGTGTTTTTGTCGTCTGCACTTACGACGGCGAGCATGTCCTAATCCCTGCCTCAGACAAGAAAAAGGCAGTGAAGTTCTTGGAAGCGGCTGGGCACGTTGTCAGCGGGTAGTACCACACGCACGAGTATCAAACCGAATTGAGGAGATTTAGAGAAATGACTTCAACGGGTCTTATTGGCAGATGTCTATGCGGGCAGGTCACTTACGACACAGGTAGCAAGCCGCTTTGGATTACGGTTTGCTACTGCAGGTTTTGTCAACGCGCCACAGGTTCCGATCGAATGATTGAGCCCGTTTTTGACCGCCAAGGCTTCAACTTCGGCCCTGTTCAGCCCGACGTCTATACACAACCGTCCGATGGAAGCGGAAAGGATATAAACGTACACTTTTGTTCGACTTGCGGAACCAAGCTGGCGCTGACTTTTGAACGGTGGCCAGACAAGATTGGTGTTTACATTGGAACGCTCGTCAATCCCGATGCGATCAAGATCAGACCGGAAAATAGTAAGCACATATTCGTTTCTGAGGCCCGGTCAGGGACCCTGTTACCACCAAACGTGAAGATTTTTGATCGCCACGCGGCAGAGAATGATGGCACGCCAATCGCGCCAACCATTCATACGAAGCCCGTTACCACCTAACGAAAGCAGCCGTCCACGCAGCCGCCGCGCATTCATACTTCGTCGCGCAAGCTTTGCATTCATTCAGAACCTAATTGGGTGACTTCATCGAAAGTCCGCATAGACGGGCCGCAGCGCAGCATTCCCAGTGAGGGGTGATTGGCAGCAAAGGGCGGCTGTGCGGGACCTTGCTGCCGTTCGCTGCGTTCTTTGCAATGGCGGCTAAGTGGAGCACGAGGTCGGATTGGTTCAAGCAAGACGTTCCAGTCGACCGTTACGTTTGTAAATATTCTTGTAGTCCCACTGGATATCTCTGCTCTTTGAAAGCCATCGCCTCAAGTCGGCAGTCTCAATCTCGTTTAAATCCTTGTAGCGGATTGAAGCATCTTTGAACTTGCCAGTCCCAAGTTTTAACTTCGGCTCTTCAAAATCCGCCCCACTCCAGAACATTAGACGTATACAGTCCTTGAGCTTGCTGTAACCGACTACGGGGTTTTCATTGAGGAACCACACTGGATGGCCATGCCATATCTTGCAGTCGGCCTCTGGAAGAGCTTCATCGATGACCGCACGCAGCGCGTCGCAAATGGCCCTGTCCGCAGATGATTGAGCCTTGTGAAACTCTTGAATGGTGGTTGGCTTCATGGCAGTTCTTTAGCACAGGTCCGGTCGCAACCGAAAGGAAGCCGACATTCGTGCAATGTGCAGCATCCGACACTCTGGGCTCATAACCGCCATTCCCTACACTTGCAGACAGACCACATTGTAAGAACGCCACCGCTGACCACATCTCCGGGCTTTGAGATAGCCAGCGGAATGTCCGCCGAACGTACAGTAATCAAAAGACAAGCGTGGAAAGCTTACTGCGTACTTTGAAAAAGTTATGCTGTGATCGGCACCATGCCATGATCGGCACGAATCCACTTAATTGCGGTGCCGTTCGATTTGGAACGTCCAATTGTGGCGATTCTTGCGCGACTTATTGCGAATTGCCCAGACATTGACGGCTAACTGCCGCTTTCTTGTCCGCTTCTCATAGTTAGGTGTTCGACGGGGCGCAGCGGAGCGCAGAGATAGTTCCGCACATGATCGAAAGGTGTCGTCGATGAAGCCCGTCTATTCCGTTGCTCTGCTCGCAACGTTGGCTGCCTGTGGTGGGACAAGCATTTCCGAAAACGTCGTTAGTAGTGGTGGATCGCTCGCATCCCCGACTACAACGATCCCGGCCGTTGCGCCGGTTCCCGATACGGCCCAGGATGCCTCCTTTGCCGATCTGCTGAACGGCGTGCGTCGTGACAATGGTGCCGATGATGTGACCTACAATGCACAACTCAACACCGCCGCCCAGCGACACGCCGATGATATGCTCGAGAACGATTACTTCTCGCACACCGGTCTCAACGGGTCATCGGTTGGTCAACGCGTACAGGCCGCCGGTTACAATTTCAGACGCGTTGGTGAAAACATCGCCGCCGGCTACCAGACAGAAACAAGCGTTCTGGACGGCTGGGTGAATTCGCCCGGACACCAGCGCAACAACATCGATCCGAACTTCGAAGAATTCGGATTGGGCTTTGCCCGTGACGGACAGGATACCCGCTGGGTTCTTGTATTGGGCACAGAACAATAGAAAACAGCCGCTCCGCGTACGCGCGAAATGGACAGGCAGGGGCCGCGACCGGGCTTTGCCGACCAAAAAAGGACACGACATGAAATACCTGATCGCCATCCCGGCAATGCTTGCCCTGACCGCCTGTGGCGGGGCGTCGATTGGTCTTGATGACTCTGTCTCGCGCGGTGCGCCATCGACATATGGGATCGAAGACCTTCCCGTAGATAAGGTGGAGGATGCAAGTTTCGGCAGCATCCTGAACGGGCTGCGCGATTCCCGTGGTATTCCGGCTGTGACATATGACGCCCGGCTTGATCAGGCAGCGCAGGCCCATGCCGACGATATGGTTGAACGCGGTTTTTTCAGTCACGTGAATCCGGACGGCGAAAACGAATATGACCGGATCGTTGCAACAGGTTACAACCCGCGCTCGTGGGGCGAAAATCTTGCCGGTCGCCAGACGTCCGAAGCGGATGCACTTGTGACATGGATCAACTCTGCCGAACACAATCGCCTGTTGAATGCAGAGACTGTGAACGAATATGGGCTTGGCGTGGCCGGTTCCGGACGAGGCACGCGCTGGGTGTTGGTCATGGCGTCAGAGCGCGACTAGGGCACCCAGAAGAACATCACCAGATGATAAAAGATCGGGGCAGCGAAGACGACGCTGTCCAGTTGATCGACGAATCCACCTTGTCCGGGGATCAGGTGGGACCAGTCCTTGACCCCACGATCCCGTTTGATCGCCGCGAAGACAAGGTTCCCCAGCATCCCTACCAGTGATGCAACGGCTGCCATGACCATGGCACCGCCCACACCAAAAGGTGTGATCCAGCTCAGCAATCCCCCGATCAGGGCCGCGGACGCGATTCCGCAGGCCATGCCTTCAAGTGTCTTGGGGGACAGTCCGGGCGCGATGCGTGTTTTGCCGATGCGCCGCCCGAAGAAGTATTCCAGCAGATCGCCCAACTGCACGACCATTGTCAAAAAGGCGACCAGCAAAATTGCCCGATCCCCGTATCCGGGAATGTCGACGGTCATCAACGCGGGCACGTGGCTGACGCAGAACACGGCGATCATCAGCGCCCATTGCGTTTCAGCCACGCGGATCAGAAAGCGGTGCGAGTCACCACGCAACGCGCTGACGATGGGCAACATCAGAAACGCGTAGACAGGGATGAAAATCGACGTCAGCCCGGTCCATTCCATGGCAACAAAGATATACTGCAGCGGCAGAACAGCGAAGAAGGCGAGCGCGAGGCTGATATGGTCCGCCTGACGTTTGTGTGTCAGCGTCAGAAACTCGCGCAGTGCTGCGAAACTCGCAAAGGCAAACAGGATCATCACGCCGATCTTGCCGATCAGCAGGGCCAGCCCGATAAAGGCAATCATACCCCACCAGCTGTTGACCCGCGTCATGTAGGTATCCAGAACCGGGTTCGCTGTCCCGTCGGTTTGGCGGGCGCGCAACACCTCCCCAAAGAACGTCAGCGCGAACATGATCCCGAAGCTGCCTAATGTCAGCAGCAGGACGTCACTGGTCGTCTCGTTCATGTCGGCTCCTCCGGACGCAGGGCCAAAAGGGCCTCGGCGGCACGCTTCAGGAAATCATCCTTGCTTTCGCCGTCCTTCACATGGATCGGCTCGCCGAAGGTTACCGTACAGATCAGGGGCAGGGGGATGACCTCGCCTTTGGGCATGATCGAATTCAGGTTGGCGACCCATGTCGGCACAAGGTCAACGTCGGGACGCGCAACACCCATGTTGTAAAGGCCCGCCTTGAACGGCAAAAGCGGGTCCTCGGTCATGTTCCTGTTGCCTTCGGGGAAAATGATCAGCGATGATCCCTCATCCAGTGCGGCAAGGATCTTGTCCATCGGCTTGTCCTGCACCTCTGGTCGGCGATCGACCAGCACGCAGTTGAAAACCTCTGGGCCGACAAAGGCGCGGATCGGGTTTTTCAGCCAGTAATCCGCCGCCGCAACGGGCCGCACAGTGCGCCGCAACGCGGGTGGCAAACAGGACCAGATCATCGGCATATCGCCGTTGGATGTATGATTGGAGAAATAGACCCGCTGCTTCGGGACCGGCTCGATCCCCTGCCAGACAGGGCGCACAGCGGTGATAAAGCGTGCAAACAGGCGCAGCAGGTTTCCGACGATATCAGCCGCAACGCGGCGCAGGATCTTTTTCATACAGCAGAGTTTGCCTTGATTTCATGCACTTGGAAAGAGAATTGCCCGCCCCCGGGGGAACTTCCGGGGGCGGGCCTGCGAGGCACAAGGGACACATTGGGGAGATATGGCCGCGCAGATAGGGCGTGGTCAGTCCTGATCGCCACCGACATATTCAGACAGAAGGCGTTCGTTCTTTGCGTCTTCAAGGCGCTGGATCCGATCTTCGGACAGCCGGTCGTCAAAGCGGTATTTGACGAAGTTCACGAGCGCGAGTGTCAGAAGCAAAATACCGATCCCCCAATAGCCCTTCGTCGAAAGTGGCACATCGGGCGACATGTAAAGCGACAGCGCGAGCATGCCATAGGCAACCAGAACGGCGGCCCCGTTGAAGAACATGATAAGTGCGTTGTCAGAGCGGAAGTTGTTATGCATGGGAGGTCTCCTAAGGTATTGTCGTTACTTTGTTTTCAATTTCAGACGTGCCAGAACGTCTTCGGCCGTCGATCGGGTCGCCGCGCCATAACCTGCGTCAGCCAAGCGGTTGGTGACACCGTCATGTGCCAGTCCGTCGTTGATCTCGGACAGAATTTCGGCCTGCTCGAACGGGTCGTCGCGTCCCAGAACGCGGGCGATAAGCTCCTCGGCCTCTTCCGCGCTGGAACTGGACCGGATCGTCGCATTCATCCGCGACTGGATGTCCTGTTCGCGGCGAACGGCACGGGCCTGGATCGCCCCTTGCTTGAGGTCGATAATCCGGCGGTGTCCGGCCTCGATCGACATCCGCAGCCGTAGGATTTTTTGATCGAGGCGGTTCAGGGTTTCGTTTCTGACCGCCAGTTCGTTTTCCATCGACGCAATGGCTTTTGCCGCTTGCGTCGCCATGTCCTCGCGCCCGTCGTCAAGCGCGGCTTCTGCGCGGCCCATCAGATCGTCCACCTTTTTTTGCAGCGTGACGCGCATGTTTTCTTCGGCGCGCTGTCGCTGGATAAGGCTGGCCAGCGTCGCCTTGGCAACCTTCAGACTGCCTTCGGCCTCGCGGATTTTCTGGTCGATCAATTCGATTGCAAAAGCGTCGCGGATGCGGTCTTCGCCGCGAGCGTTGGCACCATGGATCAACGTGGCGAGAGTCTTGAACATGGGAATTGTCCTTTGTTGGGTCAGCATGGGAGGGCCTTTGATTGGGTGAGATTTTCAATCCGCGACAAAACACGAGAGATCAGCGCATCGTCCTTTTCGGGATCACGCGGCGTCAGTTCAGGGGCTTTCGCCTTGGGGCGGGGGTCAAGTGTCGCAATTTCACGGTTCAGATCGACGATCATCTTGAAGCGGATCGCAAGGTCTTCCTTCAGGCGGGCAAACATTTTGGCCGCTTCCGCCGCATTATCCGCCCGTCCCGCATCAAGCGCGGCCTGAAGGCGGTCGCCCAGAAAATTCAATTTGAACTGAAGAGTCTGGTGGCGGTCTTCTTCTTGACGGAGCTGCTGACGCAGGTCCATCAGGGTTTTGTCGTCTGACGACGGACGGGTCGCGTAGCGAATATCAATTCCTTTGAGCATGGCGTCATTCCTTTCAATTCGAACGTGAACGTTGTTCATGAAACAGATATAGAAAGCCGCTTGCTGTCATGCAAGTAAAAAATGAACACTGTTCAGATTTTTTTCGAACCAGCCAGTTGGCGCAAGATCAGACCCAACATCTTGTCGATATCTCCGGTTGGAACACCAGAACTCGCTTGATCAAGGCTCAGAAGCACGATCCCATGCACCGACGAAAACAGCGCACGCGTCATTAGCAACCGTTCTTCATCGTCCAAATCCGGAAAGATTATCCCCAGCGGTGTGCTGATATACGTGAACAGCAACCCCATTTCGTGCAAGTACCAATCGGGAGCCTCTTCTTCTGGTGCACGCTCCAGATCAAAAAGCGCGCGCCAGTGATTATGGTTTGCCGCAGCAAAGTGATGGTAGGCCTGCGCCATGATCACCAGCTGTTCTGTCGGATCCTGCGGCGCGTCTGCCAGTTCTTCGGCGACGGTGGCCCCCAAACGATGAAAGGTTCGCGCGTTCACGGCCAGAACCAGATCGTTAAGATCGGAAAAGACGTTGTAGATCGCACCCAAGGCACAGCCCGCATCCTTTGCAAGATCGCGGGCGCGCAGGCCGGACAAGCCGTCAGCCTCGATCTGCTTTTCTGCAAGGTCGATCAGCGTATCGCGCAAGGCCGCGCGGCGTGCGGCAACTTTTCCAGCCATCGGAAGCTCCTTCATGAACGGGGTTCAGCCTAACGCACGAACCACCAACCGTCCATATCGCACCAGCGCCGTCATGTTTTGACCGGCGCGCCGCCTGCAAAGTTGTTGATCCCGTGATAGCTGATCGGGTCTTCCTGCATTTGCAGGTGCAGACCGTCGTCGGTGAACGGATGCGCGCGGGCAAGGTCTTCGTTAAAGTTGATGCCCAGGCCCGGTCCCGTTGGCGGGGTGATATACCCGTTTTCGACGGTGATCGTTCCGCCGATCAGATCGTGATGGAACGGAGTTTCGATGGTTTCCGCCATCAGGATGTTCGGGATCGACGCGGATAGATGGACGTTGGCCGCCCATTCGACAGGGCCTGCATAAAGATGCGGTGCCATCTGTGCGTTGAAGGTTTCGGCAAGGGCCGCAATTTTCTTGGTTTCCCATATCCCGCCGGACCGCCCCAGTGCGGGCTGCAGGATGCTGACGCCTTGCCGCAGCGCGTGCGCGAACTCTGTTTTGGTGGTCAACCGTTCACCTGTCGCAATCGGAATACCGACCGCCTGCGCGACTGCGGACATATCCGCATCGGGCGGTGTGGGTTCCTCATACCAAAGCGGGCTGTAGGGTTGGATCGCTTGCCCCAGCCGGATCGCGCCGCCGGTGGAAAATTGCCCGTGCGTGCCGAAAAGCAGATCAGCGCGATCACCCACCGCCGCGCGGATCTTGGCGCAAAAGGCGACAGACAGCGAAATATCATGCATTGATGGCATATGCCCACCGCGGATCGTGTAAGGCCCTGCGGGGTCGAATTTGACAGCGGTGTAGCCTTGTTCGACCATATCGACCGCGACCTCGGCAGCCATATCGGGATCGGCCCAGAATTGGGGCATCGGATGGGACGGGCGGGGATAAAGATAGGTATACGCGCGGATGCGTTCGTTCATGCGGCCACCGATCAACGCATGAACCGGCCGGTCACGGTCTTTGCCAAGGATATCCCAGCAGGCAATTTCTAGTCCCGCGAACGCGCCGATGACCGTCACGTCAGGGCGCTGCGTAAACCCGGCGGAATAGGCGCGGCGAAACATCAATTCGATGTTCTCAGGGTTTTCGCCCTGCATATGACGCTCAAAAACGTCGGTGATGACCGCTTTCATCGCTTCGGGGCCGACCGAGGATGCATAACATTCGCCATACCCGACGATGCCGGTGTCCGTCGTAACCTTCGGGATGATCCAATAGCGCCCGCCCCAGCCGGGGGCAGGTGGTGCGGTGACGATAATGTCGAGGTCTGCTAACTTCATGAAGGACTTCCGGAGGCTGCGATCATGTCCGACACAATCACGCTTGTTCATCTTCGTCCAGACGACTTTGACCGGTTGATGGCCGTGCCCGAGGGGCTATTTGACAATGCAATAGTTGCGAGCCAGGCGCGCGCTTTCCTCACTGATCCGCTGCATGAATGTGTTCTGGCCTATGCCGATGATCTGGCGGTTGGCATGGCGACAGGCACCATCCTGCTGCATCCTGACAAACAACCGGCAATGTTTATCAACGAAGTTGGCGTTCGCGAATCCTATCAACGCCGCGGAATCGGGCGTGCCGTGACCGAGGCCCTGATCGCCGTGGCACGTGAAAAGGGCTGCAAGGGAATTTGGCTGGGTACCGAGTTGGACAACGCACCCGCGCTCGCGCTGTACAGATCCATGTGCAAAGACGAACTGCAGGGGGTGTTTTTCGGTTGGGACGACGGGTTGTAAGCCTTAGTCGAACACAATCACGTTGCGCTTGGCCGCACCTGTCTTGGTGTCGGCAATTGCGTCATTGATCTGGTCCAGCTTCCACGTGCGCGACACCAGTTCGTCCAATTTGAGTCGGCCCTGCTTGTACAGATCAAGCATCCACGGAATATCCCGCGCGATGACCACGTCACCCATTTTTGAGCCGGTCATGCCCTGGCCGGTCGCCGCAAGCATGACAGGTTCATAGTGCGACATCGCCCCGGAATGCGGCATCCCGACCATGATGACCTGTCCACCATTAGCAAGGTATTGCGGGGCCTGATCATAGGCCGGAATGGCACCGACTGTCACAATGACAGCATCCGCACCGCGCCCGATTGCCTTTTTCGCAGCGCGCCACGGCTTGGTATCCGTGGCCAGCACCCCGTCCGTCGCGCCAAAGGATTTCGCGATGGCCAGTTTCTCTTCGGTCATGTCCACGGCGACAATCCGGCGCGCGCCGGCGATACGGGCCCCCTGGATCGCATTCAGCCCGACACCACCGGCCCCGATGACCACGACATCCTGACCGGCGCGCAAACGGGCCGCGTTCACGACTGCCCCGATCCCCGTGATGACGCCACAGGCAACCAGGCTTGCAGCTGGCATCGGCATGGTGCGCGGAATCTTGACCACCTGCGATTGATCGACGACGCATTTTTCGGCGAAAGCTCCGCAATTCATGGCCGCCACCAGCGGTTCACCCGCAGCGGTGGTCAACGGGCCGGTCGCGGTATTCGGGGTTTCACAGATCACCGGCTTGCCGCCTGCACAGGACGGGCAGGTCCCGCAGGCACGGATCAGCGTGACGATAACATGATCACCTTCTGCCAGACCGCGCACGCCAGTTCCCACGCTCGACACGATGCCCGCAGCCTCGTGCCCGTAAACGGCCGGCAGATCGCCGCCCCAGGCACCGTCCGCATAGGAAATATCGGAATGACAGATTGCCACTGCTTTCAACGTTACGGCAACCTCGCCCATTTCCGGGGGGCGAATGTTGACGGTCTGAACTTCGAGGGGCGCACGGAAGGCGGTGCAAACGGCGGCTTTGATCGGCGACATGAGGGCTCCTGTTTTGCGCAACCTGCCGCCGGGAAAAGGCAATGGCAAGACTGCCTGTAAGCCTATGCGTTGATTTTGATCGATGCGCCTTTCGGGCGGGTCAGGAAGATGGCGATGCAGCCGGACATGATCAGCCCCGACAGGATAAAGGGCGCCCCGGGCGCGTAAATTGGTGCTGTATCGGTCGTGAAGTACCAGAAAATCTGTGTCACCAGCAGGGGTGACAGGATTGTCGCGACCGCCTTGATCGAACTCAGCGTGCCTTGTAATTCACCCTGCTGGTCGTCCGCTGCGGTGCGCGACATGATCCCTTGCAGTGCGGGCTGTGCGATCGACCCAAGGGCAGAGAGCGGTGTTAAAGCCACCGCGAGCCAGCCGTTCGTGATGAATCCCAACGCGATGAAGCAACCAATGCTCAGCGTCAGGCCAAGGATCACGACCGACCTTTCGCCAAGGGCGGCGATGATCGGGCGGATCAGCAGCCCCTGCGCGATAGCGATAGATACACCAAACGCCCCAAGCGACACGCCGATCATCCCCGGCCCCCACCCGAATTGGGCGACCCCGTAATAGGCCCAGACCCCTGGATAGACGAAAAAGGCGACCTCGTACAAAAAAGCGATGGACAACAGCTTTTTCAGCCCCGGCAGGTTCCCGATATGCCAGAACGCACCGATCGGGTTGGCACGGGTCCAGCTGAACGGGCGGCGGATCTTGTCGGTGACGGTCTCGGGCAAAACGAAGTAACCGAATGCGAAATTCGCGGCTGCAAGGACGGCTGCCGCGTAAAATGGCGCACGCGTTCCAAATTCGGCAAGCGCCCCGCCAATCAGCGGCCCAAGAATGAATCCGATGCCAAAGGCCGCACCGATCAGTCCAAAGTTTGCGGCCTTGTCCTTCGGGCTGGAAATGTCGGCTATATAAGCCGCAGCAGTCGCAGGTGTCGCCGCAGTAATCCCGCCAATGATGCGCCCGACAATCAGCAACGTGATCGTGCCGGCGACGGCCATCAGAATGTAGTCCAGTGCCATCACGGCAAGTGATATCAGCAACACGGGTCGGCGCCCGAAACGGTCGGACAAGCTGCCGATTGTCGGTCCGCACAAGAACTGCATGACCGCGAAAATTGTCGTCAGAATACCGCCCCAGACGGCGGCTTTGGCCAGTCCGGCCCCTTCGACCTCTTGAATGAGATCGGGCATGACCGGCATGATCAGACCAATCCCCATACTGTCGAGCACGACACTGATCAGGATAAAGGTGATGGGAAGACGGTTCTTCATCGCGGGATACCTAAACGGATCATTCCCGATTGCAATGGCCGACGCCGCAACGTTGTCCTAGCGCAAGTGTCCGGTTTTTTCCGCAAAGGATGTCAGGATCGCAGCATATTCCGACGGGTGTTCGACACAAGGCAGATGGCCGGTCTTGCGCATCAGGCGAAATTCCGAGCCGGGGATCAGATCAACGGTTTCGCGCACAAGGTCGGGTGGTGTTGCGCGATCCTCGCTCCCAGCGATGCCAAGGGTCGGCAAGCGCAAACCGCTTGTCGGGGTATAGAAATCGGTGCCAGCAATGGCTGCGCAGACGCCGGTGTAACCCTCGGGATCTGTTGCAAGCAGCATCTCGCGCCACGGCGTTACATCCGGTGAGGCAAGGAAGGCAGGGCTGAACCAACGGGCAAGAACCGCATCGGCAAGGGCTGGCATCCCGTCTCGTTTGACGATGGCAATCCTGTCCTGCCAAAGCTGCGCATTGCCGATCTTGGCGGCCGTATTGGACAGTACAAGGGCGCGGACCAGATCAAGCCGCTTGATCGCCAGCCCTTGCCCGATCATACCGCCGACCGACAGACCGACGAACAGCGCATCCCGCATCTTGGCCGCGTCGCAGATAGCCTCGGCATCCGCGACCAGCGCGCCCATGGCATAGGGCCCGTCCGGCGCATCGGATTGACCATGGCCGCGCAAATCAAACCGCACGATGCGCAACCCGTCAGGCAGGTCGGCAATAGTTTGATCCCAGATACGCATGGAAGTGCCAAGCGCATGGGCGAACACGATTGTCGGGGCTGCAGGATCATCGGCCCCGTCAATCCGCACTGCCAGTTTGACACCAGCGCGATCAACCGCAAATTCACGCATCTGGACGGCCCTGAAAAAGTTCAAGCCGCGCAATCGAAGGCGTCCCTTCTGCGCGGCTCTCCCTTGCCATCCGGCTGCCCAATAGCATCAGATGACCCTCCCACGGCGGATTGAAACGGATTTGTGACGGCACTGTCAACGCTCTGATGCCTGAAATTGCGGACTATCGGGAACGGCACGCCTCATGGTTGTGTAACTGGCTTCACGAGCGTGAAATGAGCCATTATTTGCCCATGGTCAGACGCCAATTTGTTGTAAGGCGCGTCCGGATGACTGCCATCGGTCAGGTGGTCGTTCAGGACATTGAAATACGTCATCTCACCGATTCGTTTGTCATTGTCGGGGTGGAAATGACGCGACATCAGGATCTGGTCGATGGATTCAAACACGCCACCGAAGGCGGATGTATACACCATGTCCTGTAGTGATTTGCGCACGAACAGCTTTTCGGCAGAGTGCAGGCGCACGCGGTCAATCTGTTCCTGTATCACCGCGTCCTCTGCGGCGCTATAGCGGTCGCCCTTGTGCTGCGCGTCGTGTCGGCGGATCCAGGCATAATTCTTGAACGGGATCTCGCCACTGATGATTTCCGACGACACCGCATGTTCGCTATCGTTGAAATCTCCAAGGACCATGACGGCATTGCCCGCCTCCAGATCCTTGATGATCGCACGCCGCAAAACCCACGCCTCTGCCATGCGGCGCAGACCCGCGCGCAAACTGCCCATCGCGCGGGCAGCGGGGTCATAGCGTGTCAGATCAGCAGCGGGCGGGTAGGGGGCACCGTCAGGACGGTCCAACTCACCCAGTTTCGATTTCAGATGGCAGTTGAAAACCGTCACCACCTGATCGCCGACCGGGATACGCACGCGCAGGATCGGGCGCGACAAACGCCTAAGCTTGTAGGTTCCACCATCGCTGCCACCCAGATCCTGAAACGGAATTTCAAGCGGTTCGGGAAGTTCCTGAATGACCTCCGGCTTCTCGGTGAAACCAAAGCGGGACAAGACAGCGACACCGGGACGCCGCTGACCGGGGGCCCCGTCATTCAGGTTGGGGGCAAACGCAAGCTGCGCATGGGTGTAGGGATCATAGGCCAGCTTGCGAAAGATCGCCTTGCGTGCATAGCGTTTGGTCTCGTCCGGAATACTCAGCTTGTTCGCAGCAACACCCAGTTCATCGGCCTCGTCGATGACGGCCTGCAGGGCCACATCGTCAAAAATCTCCTGAAATCCAATGATATCGGCGTTTAACTGCAAAACCTGATTGGCAAGCCAGCTTTGTTTCCAGCTGTATTCCTCGGGCGTGTAGCTTTCGAACTTATAGTATTCCTGTTCCGGCCCGATCAGGTTCTTGACGTTGAAACTGGAGACGGTGAATTCCGTCACTGAGACATCTCCAGCGCTTTGATGAACACGGCCTTGTCGACGTTCCCGCCGGTCGCAACGGCTATGACCGCATCCCCTTCACTTTCCGCGGGATGGAACAGGGCTGCTGCAAGGGCCGCAGCACCGCCCGGTTCGATGACGATCCGCAGCCGCTCATAGGCATGGGCCATTGCGCGCAGGCATTCTTCCTCGGTGACAACGATGCCGCTCGCGCAGTGCTGTTGCATGATTGGAAAGGTCAGATCGCCCGGCCGCATCGTGATGATGGCATCGCAAAGCGACCCGGACGCGCGGTTGTTGCTTTCGATCCGGCCCGACTTTAACGACCGGGCGACATCGTCAAACCTTTCAGGTTCGCAAGGGCGCACTTTCAGGCCGGGCGCGTCGCCGGCCAACGCCAATGCGATGCCAGACGTCAAACCGCCGCCCCCGCAACAGACAAGCACATCTGCCTGCGTGACGCGGGCTGCGTCGGCCTGTTTTGCAATTTCCAGACCGCAGGTGCCTTGTCCTGCAATGACCATTGGTTCATCGAATGGCTTGATCAAGGTCAGACCGCGTTCAGCCGCCAGTCGGGCACCGATTTCGTCACGATCTTCATTGTCACGATCATACAGAACGACCTCCGCGCCCAAATCCCGTGTGTTCTGGATTTTGACGGCGGGTGCATCGGACGGCATCACGATGACGCAGGGCGCATCATGGGCATCGGCGGCGATCGCAACGCCTTGGGCATGGTTGCCACTGGAATATGCAATGACGCCTGCCTTCCGTTTTTCGGGAGGCAGTGCAGACAGGGCCGACCAGCCACCGCGAAACTTGAACGAACCGGTATGCTGAAGGCATTCAGCCTTCACCAGAACGCGCCGCCCGGCGATGTCATCCAGAAAGGGCGATGACAGCAGCGGTGTGCGCCGGACGTAGCCGTTCAGCCGCTTGTCAGCGGCGCGGATCATCTCAATATCCATGCAAATCCTCCAGCCATTCGGCAAGGGCATCAAGTGATAGCTCTTCGTCCAGAAAGGGGACATGACCGCGCTTGGGAATATCGGCGCGGATCATATCCGGGCGCCGGCTCAGCATTTCATCCGCCGTTTCAACCGTCAAAAGGTCGGAATTCGCCCCTCGGATCAAGGCAAGCGGCAAACCGTTCAGCGCATCGTAAAGCGGCCAAAGATCAGGGGCCGGTTGTGCCCCTGCTTCCAGCACCGCGTCCCGAAGCTTGGGGTCATAGCGCAGTTTCAGCCCGTCGGGCGTTTCTTCGTAATGATTGCTGACTTCGTGCACCCAGCGTTCCATGGGCACGTCCTGAAAATGGGTCCATGTCAGGGCACGGACTTGCGCAGCTTCCTTGTAGGTTTTTTGCAGGGGTGTCTTGCCGACATATTTCTTGATGACATCAAGACCTGCATCCGCAATCTCCGGCCCGATATCATTCAGGGCCACACCTAGCAGCCTGTCTTTGACAGTTGCGGCAAGCAGCATCGCAATCAGTCCGCCACGCGATGTTCCAAGAATGGCGGCTTGCTTCAATCCCAGATGATCCATCAGGGCAAGGGTGTCTTCGGCCTCTTGCGGGATCGTGTAGGTGCTGGGATCGGCCCAGTCGGATTTACCGCGCCCGCGATAGTCCAGCCGGATAAAGCGCACCGGCATATGCGGTGCCACATGATCGAAATCGCCACCATTTCGGGTCAACCCGGCCAGCGCGATCACGGGGATGCCTTCACCTGCTTGCGAATAGTAAAGTTGGGTTCCGTCAGCAGTCGTGAAATGCGGCATTAAACAAGGTCCGGTATTGTGCGCAGGTCTGACAGGACATGGTGCGGCGCGGCATAAAGTCGATCAAGTGGTGCGTCGGTGCGATTCACCCAGGCGGTCTGGAAACCATAGCCTGCTGCGGCACACGCATCCCAGCCATTGGACGAAACGAACAGCACGCTGTCCTTGTCGCAATCGAAATGCTGCCCGACAAGGTCGTAGACCGAATTGTGCGGCTTGAAGACCTGCACCGTTTCCACGGACAGCGTCGCGTCCAGCAGTTCGCCCAACCCGGCACTTTCGACCGCACCTTTCAGCATATCGGGCGACCCGTTTGACAGGATTGCAGTCTTCAAGCCCTTGGCTTTCAGTTCAGCAAGCATGTCGGGGACTTCGGGAAAGGCCGCCAATTCCCAGTAAAGCGCCAAAAGCCGTTCACGCAAGGTGATGTCATCAAGGTCTGATGCCTCCATCGCCCAATCCAGCCCGTCCTGGGTCACTTTCCAGAAATCGCAGTGACGTCCGGCAACAGTTCGCAGCCATGTGTATTCCAGTTGCTTGGCGCGCCAGTCTGCTGCCAGCTTGGGCCACACGGCCCGCAGCGCGCTTTGCCCCGGTTCTTCGGCAGCCTGCCGGGCCGCTGCATTCACGTCGAACAACGTGCCGTAGGCGTCAAAGATGCAAGTCGTGATCGGCATCGCCATTCCCCTTCGCCGCACAGTGCAATGCATCTGCGAAGAGGTAAAGCTGTTTGCATCCCAAAGCACCACGAATTAGCTTTGCCCCTCATTCGCTAGGAAAGGCATTCTCTATGACGACAGCAAAATCGGGCGACACGGTGCGCATCCACTACACCGGGACACTGACCAACGGCGACACTTTTGATAGTTCGACCGGCCGCGATCCGCTGGAATTCGAAGTGGGCTCTGGCATGATCATTCCCGGACTGGATGCCGCAATTCCCGGTATGGCTGTCGGCGACAAGAAGACCGTGAACGTGCCGTGCGATCAGGCCTATGGCCAGCGTCACGATGAAGGCATTCAGGCCGTGCCCAAGGCAGATTTCCCGCCTGAAATCCCGCTCGAAGTCGGGCTGCAGCTTCAGATGCAGACACCGGATGGCCGTGCAATGCCCGTCACCGTCGCAGAGATCAGCGACACCGAAGTGACACTGGATGCAAACCATCGCCTTGCAGGGCAAGATCTCGTCTTTGATATTGAAATGGTCGCGATCGACGCCGCCTGAATTCGGTTATTCCATCGAACTGTGCTAGACTGATCCCATCCGAAAGGGAGGATGAGACATGTCAGACAGTCATGGGAGCGTATGCTGGACGGAATTGATGACCCGCGATGTTGAAGGCGCGAAATCCTACTATGGCGATACCTGCGGTTGGACATTTACGACCATGCCGATGGAAGAAGGTGATTACCACCTCGCGATGTTGAATGGGCAGCCGGTGGCGGGAATCATGGATATGTCCGGCGTCGACTACATGAAGGACGCGCCAGCACATTGGATGTCCTATTTCGCCGTGGACGATGTGGATGCAGCGGTCGAAGCCACCAAGGCAGCTGGCGGCAAATGCACGCGCGAACCCTTTGATGTGCCGGGGACAGGACGGATCGCAATGCTGACCGACCCGACTGGCGCTGAAATGGGGCTGATGACGCCCGAACCGATGGACTAGTCGCGCGACTGCTGCACCATGTAGAACGGTTCGAACACGTGCCCGTCAGGGTCGCTGAAGCTTTGCCCGTACATGAATCCTTCGATGTCCTGCGGTTTCTTGTTGTCGGTCCCCCCATGGGCAAGGGCCGCCGAAAGCATCGTATCAACAGCCTCGCGGCTTTCGCAGGTCAGGGCGAAAAGACTTCCGGTGACTTTTTGGGTTTCTGCAACCGGTCTTGGTGCGAAATCCTTGAAACGCGCGTGCTCAAGGATCATGATATAGATGTGTTCCGAGACAACGATACACGCCGTCGTGTCGTCACTGAACTCTTCATTGACGGTGAAACCAAGCGCTGTGTAAAACGCGCGGCTGCGTTTGACGTCCGATACCGGCAGGTTGACGAAAATCATCTTGGTCATGGCGCGATCTCCAACCCAGGGATACTTCCAGTTGGAAACCCGTCGCGCCACACTGTCAAGGTCGATGATTAAAGGTGGTCAGGCTGGGGCATACCCAAGACGTGGAATCCGCCATCGACACGGATGATCTCTCCCGTGGTGCAGGCTCCGGCGTCCGAGGCAAGATAAACGGCAGTGCCGCCCACAGCCTCAAGCGTCGCGTTCGCACGCATCGGCGCGTTCATGTCCGTGTGCTTGTAGGTCTTGCGCGCACCACCAATTGCCGCGCCGGCAAGCGTTTTCATCGGCCCGGGGGAAATGGCATTCACGCGGATCCCGTCTGGGCCAAGATCGTTGGCAAGATATCGGGTCGCGGATTCCAGTGCCGCCTTGGCCACGCCCATGACATTGTAGAACGGCGTGACGCGATTGGACCCTTGATAGGTCAGCGTCAAAAGGGTGCCGCCATTCGGCATCAGTTCAGCCGCGCGGCGGGCAACATCAATAAAGGAATAGCAGGAAATCGTCAGCGAATTCTTGAAGTTCGCGCGGGACGTATCACGAATGCGACCCGTCAGTTCATTCTTGTCGGAATAGGCGATGGCGTGGACGACGAAATCAAGACTGCCCCATTTTTCCTTCAACGCGGCAAAGCACTGGTCCATGCTGTCGTCATTGGTCACATCGACATCGACCATGAAATCACTGCCGACACTGGCGGCCAGCGGTTCCAGACGTTTGCCAAAGGCTTCGCCCTGATAGGAAAACGCCAGTTCCGCGCCGGCTTCGTGCATCGCCTTGGCAATGCCCCACGCGATGGACCGTTCGTTCGCAACGCCCATAATCAGGCCGCGCTTGCCCGCCATTGAAATCGTCATCGGGCTACTCCTTAAATTTACTCAACAACATGGATCCGTTTGTGCCGCCAAAACCGAAAGAGTTTGTCATCACAGTATCAAGCCCGGCATTTTCGACCAGTTCCGTCGCGATTTCTTCGGGCTTCAACGCGGGGTCAAGAGTTTCGACGTTGATGGATGGCGCGATAAAGTCATGTTCCAACATCAACAGGCAATAGACCGCTTCGGACGCACCCGTCGCCCCCTGGCTGTGGCCTGTCATCGACTTGGTGGATGAAACTGGCGGCGTTGATCCCTCGCCAAAGACACGCCGGACCGCTTCGATCTCGCCAACGTCGCCGACCGGTGTGGATGTGCCGTGCGCATTGATATAGCTGATCTTGCGGCCTTCGGGCAGGGTTTCCAAGGCACCGCGCATCGCTCGTTCCCCACCTTCGCCAGATGGTGCGACCATGTCGGCCCCATCGGACGTCGCCGAAAAGCCCGTGACCTCTGCATAGATTTTCGCACCACGCGCCTGCGCGGAATCAAGGCTTTCCAGCACAACCATCGCACCGCCACCGGCAATCACGAAACCGTCACGGTCGGCGTCAAACGCGCGCGAGGCCTTGGTCGGCGTGTCGTTGTATTTCGAAGACATCGCGCCCATGGCGTCGAACAGGCAGGACAACGTCCAGTCCAGTTCCTCGCCACCGCCAGCGAACATCGTGTCTTGCGTGCCAAGTGCGATCTGCTGCGCGGCCATGCCGATGCAATGCAGCGACGTCGAACAGGCCGAGGTGATGGAAAAATTCATGCCTTTGATCTTGAACGCCGTTGCAAGGTTCGCGCTGACGGTCGAAGACATCGTCTTGGGCACAGCAAACGGTCCGATCCGCTTGGTTGCTCCGGTATTCAGCACAACCTGATGGGCAGCGAGCATGGCAGACGTCGATGGACCACCCGAACCCGCGATGACACCCGTCATCGGATTGACGACCTGATCCTCGGACAGACCTGCATCTGCTATCGCCTGCTGCATCGCGATATAGGAATAGGCGGCACCCGGGCCCATGAAACGCAAGGTGCGTTTGTCAACATGATCGGCCACATCCAGCTTCAGCGTGCCTGCGATTTGGCTGCGAAAGCCGTGCTCTGCCATGTCGGCACTCGCCTCGATCCCTGACGTGCCGGACTTGAGCGACCCCAAAACCTCTTCTGCGTTATTTCCGATCGGGGAAACGATCCCCAAGCCTGTGACGACGACGCGGCGCATGGGCGCTCCTCTTTGCTAGGTCGCAGCCTGTGTAGGACAGGGTGTCGCAATGGCGCAAGGGCAAAGCAGACGGGCCTAAGTCGCGTGCGGGTGGCCAGAAATCAGCCTGTCACAGCTGCGAAGGATCGCAGATGTTCCCCAGTATCGCCTTGGCACGATCATAATTCGGACACCATCCGGCGTATGATAAAGGCTTAAGATCACTGCGTTTTGCGGTGGGGTAATGTATTTGAGACTGATTGACCGGAGACGCAACAATGGCCGACACTCCCAAGACACGAAAAGAAACGCCGTTTCCGACGATTCAACCCGACATGGTAAGCCGGTTGTCTCAGGAGGCCGATCTGCGGACGATCCAGCCGCAGACTGTTGATTGGGCTGAAATCCATCGTCAGGCTGAAGAAGCGCGAAAGAAATCGGGCTAGATCCGTTTTCCCGGCCTGACCCGAACCTACGGTGTCAGGTCAGCCGAAACTCTTCCAGATGATTGTTGATGTGCAGAACATGGGCGATGGCATAATCGTCCTTTGACAGCGCACCGTATGCAAAATGCGGCTTCAGCTCTGCTTCGTAGCTTTTAAAATCCAGCAACGCCGATTTCAGCCGCAGCAATGCGTCCTGCGTCTGGCCGTCCTCGGTCACGATTTCACCTGGAATAACCTCGTCCAACCCGTGCGACATCTGCCCGCGCGCGTTGAAAACCCGGTAGGCCATCTTGCCGACAGTGTTCTGAAACAGCGCCGACTTGTGTTCTGGAAAGCCTGCCATGGAAAACTCGACGGATTGGGCAAGATGGTGAAACGTGCGGGTGGCGTCCCAGCTTCCCGCCTTCTCCAACGGACGGCTGGCCAGCGTGTCCAGTTTGTCGAGCATCAGATCAAGCCCCAGATGGCTCTGGTCGCGCGGTGCGTTCAGCCAGTAAAAGCCACCACCTGCGACACCCAGAAACGCACCGGAAGCGACGTATTTCGCGAAAGATCGGCGGTCCATGGATGTTCTCCGGGTTCTGGGCGCAGCTCTGCGCGGTGGGTCAGCTTTCGCTCAGGGCGACTTTCATGTCCTTGACCTGATAGATGACTTCACCATCCGCTTCGACGATCCCGTCGGCAACTCCCATGGTCAGGCGGCGGGTCTGGATCGCTTTGGTAAAGTCGATCTTATAGGTCAGCATCTTGCGGTCGGGGCGCACCATGCCGGTCAGTTTGACCTCGCCCACTCCCAACGCATAGCCACGTCCCTGCCAGCCGCGCCAGCCAAGGTTGAAGCCGGTCAACTGCCACAGACCGTCAAGGCCAAGGCAGCCCGGCATGATCGGATTGCCGGGGAAATGGCACTCAAAAAACCAAAGGTCAGGCGTGATATCGAACTCTGCAATGACATGACCTTTCCCATGGGCACCACCATCGCCGGAAATGTCGGTGATGCGATCCATCATCAGCATCGGCGGGGCCGGCAACTGGGCATTGCCCGGACCGAAAAGCTCACCACGGGCGCATTTCAGCAAACCTTCTTTATCAAAGCTGGAGGGATAGTCGGCCATATGGGTCGCTCACTTTTTATGTCTGCATGTTGCCGCGACCTCTATCACCGCTGGCTTTGCAAGGGCAAGAGACGTGCAGAATCGCCGCAGTTTGCCCGCCATTCAGCAAAACTGATTGATCCACAGGGCAAAAATCCCATATGTGTAAGGGAATAGAGGAACGGACTGATGTCAGATATCCAGACGGAACGCTCGACAGAATGGCTTGCCGGAGCATCGCTGCGCCCGACGCGGCAGCGCCTTACACTTGCGCGGCTCTTGGTGGGTGACGGTCAGAACCGCCACGTCACCGCAGAAAGCCTGTTCGACGCGGCTTCCCAATCCGATGAAAAGGTTTCGCTGGCAACCGTCTACAATACGCTGCGTGCCTTCTGTGATGCAGGGCTGATGCGCGAAATCACCGTCGACGGCGCGAAAAGCTATTTCGATACACGCATCGACGATCACCCCCATTTCTACTGGGAAGACAGCGCCGCCCTGACAGACGCACCCGCGTCCGAACTTGAAATTTCCCGGATACCGGATGCACCCGAAGGCGCGGAAATTGCGTCCGTCGATGTGGTGATCCGCCTGCGTCGCACCCGCTAACCCGACAGCCCGACAGGTCTGGAAACCCTGACCTTGCTCGCACGCCCCTATGTGCGCGACTGTTATTGCAAGAACGGTGGCGCACATTTGGCGCGGCTGGGGGACCAGATGAATGTAGAACACGGCAGAGATATGGTCATGTCCTACACCCGCGTGCGCAATGCACTTGGCGTGTTGGGCATGCTGCTGCCCGTGTTCCTCATCATTGGCGGTGTACTTGATAACGAGCGGATCGAACCGACGATCAGCGACTTCTATCACACGACATATCGCGACCTCTTTGTCGGCACACTTTGCGCGATCGGCGTTTTTCTCATTTCGTATCGGGGCTACCGGCGCGAAAAGGGCGAATTCATCAACGATGACTGGCTGGCAACGTCCGCCGGTATCGCGGCCTTCGGCGTGGCCCTGTTCCCGAACGAAAGCCAGACCGGGCAGATCGCAACGATGACGCAGGCAAACCTCGGGATCGATATGACGCCGGTGTTTCACTACAGCGCTGCGCTGGTGTTCTTTTCGTCACTTGCAGCCTTTTGCCTCGTGAAATTCCCGCGGGGCGCAAAACTTCACCGCAAGCGGGTTTATCACTGGTGCGGCTACACCATTCTGCTGTGTCTGGCGCTGACGGCAATCGCGGCGGCGTTCAAGAATTTCTATCCAGGGCCAATCCGCGATGTCGTGATCGCAAATAACCTGATCTTCTGGTTCGAAGCATTCGGGATCTGGGCCTTTGGCCTATCCTGGCTGGTCAAAGGCAAGGCTGACCTGATGCTGGTCCAGGCAGTGCATCCAAAGGATGACACCGCGCTGGACGAAGATCACGCTGCGCAATAGCTCCACAAAACGACTTAGACCGACGCGCAGATATACTTCATTTCAAGATAGTCATCGATGCCGTGCGATGAACCTTCGCGGCCAAGGCCGGATTGCTTGACCCCACCAAAGGGGGCAACCTCTGTCGAAATAATGCCAGTGTTCACACCGACGATCCCGTATTCCAGCGCCTCGGCAACCTTGGTCACGCGGCTAAGGTCCTTGGCATAGAAATAGGACGCAAGGCCAAAGATCGTGTCGTTGGCCATGGCGATCACTTCATCCTCGTCCTTGAATTTGAACAATGGCGCGAAGGGACCAAAGGTTTCGTCCTTGCTGACAATCATGTCGGTCGTGGCTTCGGTTACGATTGTCGGCTCGAAGAACAACCCGCCAAGCGCGTGCGGCTTGCCACCTGTCAAAACCTTGCCGCCCTTGGCGATTGCGTCTTCCAGATGCTCTTGCACCTTGTCGATGGCGGACGGTT